>DASVEQ010000025.1:0-21275 GCA_036380455.1 Candidatus Limnocylindria bacterium
CTGGCGGAGCGCGTGGCGGAACGCGTCCTCAACGGGCTGCGAAGTCCGTTCGCCGTGGGAGGGCGCCGCATCACCATCCAGGCGACGATCGGGCTCGCCTACAGCACGGGCGCAGAGGACTCCGAGGCGATGCTGCGCCTCGCCGACGTCGCCATGCATGCTGCCAAGCGCGCCGGCAAGGGGCAGGTCCTGCGCTACAGCGAGGAGCACCGCGGTGCGGGCGTGCAGGACCTCGAGCTGCGCGCGGAGTTCCGCCAGGATCTGGAACGCGATCAACTGCAACTGGTGTATCAGCCGATCGTGGACCTTGCGACGCGACGCACGGTCGGGCTCGAGGCGCTCCTGCGCTGGGATCATCCGTCTCGCGGACTGCTCACGCCTGACCGCTTCCTGCACCTGGCGGACAACGCGGAGCTCAGCGGTCGGCTCGCCGGATGGGTCCTGCGGGAGGCCGCCCGTCAGGCGCGGGTGCTCATCGTGGCAGGCCGGCCGTTGTGGATCAGCGTGAACCTGTCACCGCGGCAACTCGGCCATCCTGACCTTGTCAGCGCCGTTCGTGGCGCGGTTGACGCGGCCCGAATCGATCCCAGGAGCATCGTGCTCGAGATCACCGAGCACGGCGTCATGCAGGACATCGAGGCCACCGCCGAAGCGCTGCGCCGGCTGAAGGAAGTGGGGATCAGGATTGCGATCGATGATTTCGGGACAGGGTATTCCTCACTCAGCTATCTGGCCCACCTGCCGCTCGATATCCTCAAGATCGACCGATCATTCATCACCGCCATCAATCGCTCCGAGCAGGACCGTGCCCTGGTCCAAGCGGTGACCGACCTCGCCGCATCGCTCGGACTGCAAGTGATCGCCGAGGGGATCGAGGAGGTGGGACAGCTCGGGACTCTGCGTACGATGCCGATCGAGCTCGGGCAGGGCTACCTGCTGAGCCGACCCCTCGCTCCGGAGGCTCTCGCCGGATGGCTCGACTCCTGAGGCCCTCTCAGGGACGAGGCTCCGGGCGGCCCCGATCCGGTCGTAGAGCTTGTTGCTCCTGGTGGCACGGTGTGAACGCGGCTGAGACGCATGAGACATGTCGCCAGGAATCCGGATGCGGTACCAGGATTTCCTCTTCTGGCCCGATCTGAGGTCAGATCGGGCCGGGCGTCCACGCTCCATGTGCGGCCCAGGCGCAGTCGGTCAACCGCAACGACCCTTGGGTGGAGAGCGGGACGATCGGTTGACGTGACAGGTTGGCCTTTCGTGAATTCTGTAAGGCGCCTAGGTGAGCGTGGCGGCCATGAGCCCCAGGGCGGTGACAATGAACCGGCATCCAGGACACATCCCAGCGACCCGCTCGCGCGACTTGGCCCGCCGTTCGTGCGCATTCACCGTGATGTGGCCGCTCGGAACGGAGCGGTGATGGCGAGGGACCCATAGATCAAGGCCAGGGCCGGCGATCCGATGACCCGACGATCTACGAGAACTGGGAGTATGTCCATGACCGGCTGCGGGGGCATCGACGGGCGGGACGCCGGGCGGCTGCGAGAAGCGTCGCGCAGCACGCCGGCGATAGCGGGCCACCCTCAGCCGAGGCGTCGTAGGGTCCTCGAGCTCGGAGAGCAGACGAGGACGGAGGGCATTGCGCTCGAAGGCGTCGCCCGCATTGGGTGGTGGCTCAGCGCCACTGATTCGAGTCCGATGTCGCGCACGATGGTGGCTCACTCTCGAGCGGTGTCGCAGGTGTTGCCCACGTCCGCGACGGCGAGATCGATCCCTGCTCGACGACACGAACCGTGTGTTCCGCGCCTTCTCGACTAGGACAGGAGCGGCGATCCTTGACACGGTTCATATATTCACAATATGAAGCGTGTCGTTTCAGGTCGAAGGCGGGCGTATCGGAGCGAACTGCGGCAAGAGCAGACCGAGGAGACGCGAGCGCGAATCCTGGACGCCACCATGCGGGTGATTGCGACCGGCCTGGCGAGCCTGTCGATTCCGGCGGTGGCCAGGGAGGCTGGCGTGTCCGTCCCGACGATCTACCGCCACTTCCGCACGAAGCCCGAGCTTCTGGCCGCGCTCTATCCCCACGCCGCGCGTCGCGCCGGCATAGATCGGATCGCTGATCCGCGCTCTCTGGACGAGCTGCCACCGATGATTCGCGCGCTCCTCGAGCGCCTCGACAGTCTCGACGATCTGTCGCGCGCGGCGATGGCCAGCCCGGTCGCGTCCGAGGTGCGCAGCGCGACGATGCCGACTCGTCTGCAGCGCATCCGACTCCTGACTGACTCGATCGAGCCGAAGCTGCGGAAGGCCGAACGGGACCGGATCACCCGCCTGATCGCGGTCCTGATGACATCGTCGTCGCTCCGAATGTGGCGAGATCACCTGGGGCTATCGGTCGACGAGGTCGCCAAGGAGATCGACTGGATCGTGCGCGCGGCGATCTTCGCGATCCATGAGAGGAAGGAACGATGAGTGCACCCGCCG
Source organism: Candidatus Limnocylindria bacterium (assembly GCA_036380455.1). Lineage (GTDB taxonomy): Bacteria > Chloroflexota > Limnocylindria > QHBO01 > QHBO01 > JACDBZ01. Next base: position 2,482 of record DASVEQ010000025.1, read on the forward strand.
TCCGGCGCCTGGGAGACCTGCGCAGTGCCGATGCCCCAGAGGTCGGCGGCAAGGCGGCCCAGCTCGGTGAGCTGATCGCGGCGGGTGCCCGCGTTCCCGACGGACTGGTCCTGACCATTGCCGGCGGCGGAATGCCGGCGGACGAGCGCGGCTCGCTCCTCCAGGCGGGCGTGACGGACCTCGGCAGCGGCCCGTTTGCCGTTCGGTCGAGCGGCATCGCAGAAGACGGGCCGGAGCGCTCCTTCGCCGGCATGTATGAGACAGTCCTGGACGTGTCGGCGGATGAGCTGCCCGCGGCTGCGGATCGCGTCCTGGCCAGCGCGCATGCCTCCTGGGCGGAGGCGTATGGAGCCGCTGCCAACCGCCACATGGCGGTGATCGTCCAGCGCATGGTCGCCCCGGCCGCCGCCGGCGTGGCGCTCACCGCCGATCCGATCAGTGGGGATCGGCGCTCCTGCGTGATCACGGCGGTCCGCGGCCTCGGCGAACGGCTCGTATCCGGCGCGAGCGTGGGTGACGAGTGGGTCGTGACTGACGTCGCCGCGACGCCGCGTCGGCAGCCGGAGCACGCGATCGATCGGGATATGGCCCAGCAGGTGGCGGGCGAGGCGAGGCGGATCGAGGCCGCCATGGGCGTCCCGCAGGACATCGAGTGGGCCATCGATGCGGACGGCGAGCTCTGGATCCTGCAGGCCCGACCGATGACGGCCCTGCCGCCCGACGTCTCGTGGAAATCTCCAGCGCCCGGCGCCTACACCCGGCAGCTGCGCTTCGGCGAGTGGATCTCCGAGCCGGTGACCCCGCTCTTCGAGTCGTGGCTGCTGTCCGCGATGGAGGAGCGGGTGCATGCGGACTACCTGAAGATGATCGGTCAACGCATTCCGCGGCCGTACCACGTGGTCGTCAATGGGTGGTACTTCTACACGCTCAACTGGGCCACCCCGGCGGCCTTCGCCCGCAACCTGCCGAACATGCTGTGGCACCTCATCCGATTCCCGCGCCATGTTGCGGGGATCAACCCCTCAACCGTCCGGCACAGCTTCCCGCTCGCCGAGCGAGAATGGCGAGCGGACGTGCAGCCTCGATATCGCGCGGCAGTCGCAGCTGCCGAAGAGCGCGTCGAAGCGCTGCCGGTGGCCGGGTTGCCGGCGCTGATCGATGAGCTCGCGGACGTCGCCGGCGAGTCCTTCACCTGGGTCACGGTCTTGGCCGGCGCCGGGTACAAGATGGAGGTCAACCTCGCGCAGTTCTACCGCCGCCACCTGATGCCCTCGCTCGGCGGCAGCCACCTGCCTCTCCTGACCGGCTTCGACGCACCGACCGATCCAGCGCGACATGCGGTGGCCTCGCTGGATTGGTGGCATGCACCCGGGCCGCGAGCGGGGTTGGCGACCAGGCCGGCCGCAGATCACGCGGCGCTGGTCGAGGCCAGGCATGCCGCAGAGGAGGCAGCATTCGCCGCGCTTGCTTCGTCCCCGCGTCGCCTCCGAGCGTTTCAGCGCCTGTTGGCCGATGCCCAGCACCTCGTCCCGCTTCGCGAGGAGCAGGTTGCCGAGCTGACGATCGCGTGGCCGGTCATGCGTCGCGCGGTCCTGCGGGTCGGCGAGGTGCTCGCCGTTGGTGGTGTGCTAGCGGAGCCTGATGACATCTTCTTCCTGACCCGTGAGGAAGTGCTGTCGGCGCTCGGCGACGGTGGCCCGGTGTCGCGCGTCGACGTGGCCGCTCGCCGCTCGACGCGGGAGCAGCAGGCTCGCCTCGTGCCACCCCTGCTGGTCGGTCGGCTGAACCCATTGCTCGAGAAGTTGTTCGCGGGCATGTCACGGCTGTTCGGCGCTGTTCCATCGGATACGGCAATTGTCTCGGGCACGCCGGCCTCGTCCGGCCGCGCCAGTGGGGCGGTTCGGGTGATCCGCGGCCCGGAGCAGTTCCACGAGCTTGAGCCCGGCGAGATCCTCGTCGCCCCTCTTACCGCGCCAGCGTGGACGCCGCTCTTCGCCCGAGCGGCCGCGGTCGTGACCGATGTCGGGAGCCCAGCGGCGCACGCCTCGATCATCGCTCGCGAGTATGGGATCCCGGCCGTGGTCGGCTGTGGCGACGCGACCGCGCGCCTGCGGACAGGCATGCGCGTCACCGTCGACGGCACCACGGGGAACGTCGAGCGTGAATAGGCCGCATGGAGGGGGATCGGCTCCCTTGCCCGGGAGTCGCGGTGATCGGAGGTGATCGGCGGCCGCGGACTTCAGCGGCCTGACGCGAGCCCACGCGTGTTGACATGCGTTGGGCTCCTGTTGGTGGCTGGCCGTGCGGTTGGGGGCCGCATCACGGACCTCTCGCTCCACTCATCTCAGTCGGAGGCTGACAATGCAGATCTGGCGCTACCTCTTCGCGGCCGCAGCGGCGCTGTTCGTGGTCGGTGTCGTCGTGCAGGTGTTCCTCGCCGGTGTCGGGCTGTTCGGTGCCGGCGACATGGCCGGACACGTCGATTTCGGCTACCTGTTGTCAGTCGTCCCGCTGCTGCCGCTGTTGCTGGCCTGGCCCGCTCGGGCCGGGGGTCGCACGGCCGCGCTGTGCGCCGGACTGCTGGTGGCGACCCAGGTCCAGACGTTCCTACCGCTCCTGCGCGATGACGCGCCGCTCGTGGCGGCACTCCACCCGGTGAACGCGCTGCTCGTGTTCGGACTCGGGTTGATGGTGGCCCTTCGCGGCGTGGCGCTGGCGCGCATGTCCAGCGAGACGCCGGACTGAGGCCCCACGGTCGCAGAAATCACCCGATCGCATGGTTCCGGAGCCGTTGTGGGAGCCCGATATCGTGGTGATTCCTCGAGCGGGTCGACCCCGTGGCGGCCCGAACCGCTTCCGTGCGGGGAGAGCGCATGGGGAAACCTCTAGCCGGTTCTCGAATCGGGTGAGCGTGATCAGTCCGACTTCCGCATTGGCGCCGCAGTGGCCCGCCCTAGGATCACGTGCATGAAGCTGCATGCGGTCTCGATGGTGGTGGCGGCACTCGTGACGGGATGCGGAGCGACACCGGTGACGAGTCCGCCCACCGTCTCGACCGGGTCGCCGTCAGGGCACTCAGCGTCGTCCGTCCCTGTACCGGCCTCGCTCCTGCCGATGGCGTCGGCAACCCCGGCAGCCGATGCCAACAGCGTGCGCTTCGCTTGGTCAGAGGTCCCGTTCGATGGGTCTGTCTCAGCAGTTACCGGCGATGGATCGCGCTTCGTCGCTGTCGGCACCGGAACGGACGGCGTGTCCTCCTGGACATCAAGCGATGGGATCACGTGGGAAGAGGACGACGTTCCCGAGCGATCGTTCGGCCAGATCGGCGACGGTAGCGGGCGCGAGCTCATGGCAAGTATGGGCCAGCTCGTGCGCCTTGGCGACACGCTGTACTCCTTCGGCGGCATGCATTTCATGGACTCCGAGACGGGCGTAGGCTGGCGCTGGACCGATGGCAGCGACTGGGAACTCATCGAGTCCGACAGCGGTTTCTTCGACGGCGGGGTCGCCCAGGTCACTGCCAGCGACGACGCGCTCTTCGGCGTCAATTCAGGCTTCACCGGCGGTCCACGTCTGAGTCCCAGCACGTGGTTGTGGACGCCGGCCACGAGCTGGGTACAGACTCCCCTCACGACGTCGGCGGACGCGGAGATCGCGGTCTACGCCAGCGCCTGGGGGAACGGAACCTTCGTTGCGGCGGGGTCCTCCGCTCGGCGGGTCGAAGGCGTCCAACCCTGGGACTGGCCGCAGACGCCGTCGATGTGGACATCGCCGGACGGGCGCATATGGACCGCCATCCAGCCCCCCGCTGGCATGTCGAGCGTCTGCTCGCTCACGGCGCGGCCGAGCGGCGGCTTCGTGGCACTTGGCAGAGTCGGCGAGCGCGCAGCTGCGTGGACGTCGCTCAGCGGTGACGTGTGGCTGGAGGGGACCATCGCGCCGCCGGATGGTGTGGGCGCCGGGCAGGTGTTCGCGACGCCGTGCAACGTCGTGCCGGTCGGTGAGGCAATGCTGGCCATCGCCCCAGTGGAGGGCGGCACAACGCCGATCTGGACTTCAATCGATGGCCGAAGCTGGGCGTTCGGCGAACGGCTCGATGTCGTCGGCGTGCACGCGACCAAGATGGCCGCCCTGGGCGACCACGCGCTCCTCTTCGGCAATCGCGTCGATCCTGAGGCAGAGGGCGGATTCCGCAGCGTCTTGCTTCGAGCCAGAACATCCCCAGGAGGGTAGGTCGCGGCATCAATGAGGTTTCACCACATCTGTAGGGTTCACTCCATGCGAGATCTGCATGTCCGCGCGCGACCGGACAACGACAGACAAGACGAGGCGATCCGCCGCGACCTAGCGTCGGCACCGCGCAGGTAAGGGCTCACATGGCGACGTATGCGCTGATCCCGGGTGGCGGAGGCGATCCCTGGGAATGGCACCGGCTCGTGCCCGAGCTCGAGGCTCGGGGCCAGGAGGCGATCGCGATTCGGCTGCCGGCCGAGGACGAGACCGCAGGCTGGTCCGAGTATGCCGATGCGGTCGTGGAGGCGCTCCGCGACCGGGCCGACGTGATCGTGGTGGCCGAATCGATGGGCGCGTTCACCGCGCCGCTTGTCTGCACGCGGCGCCCGGTCGACGTCCTCGTCCTGCTCAACGCGATGATTCCCGTCCCCGGGGAGACCTTCAACGCGTGGTGGGCGAACACCGGCAGTGGCGAGGCGCGGAACGAGTACCACGCCCGCATCGGCCTTGCCCCCGCGGATGCGAACGACGATGCGATCATCTACTTCCACGATCTGCCGGACCGCGTCCGGGCAGAGGCTCAGGCGCGGACATGGCAGGACCAGTCGTCGACCCCGCTGGATGAGCCGTGGCCGTTGCCCCGCTGGCCACAGGTGCCGACGCGGGTGCTCGCCGGCCGCGACGATCGGATGTTTCCGCTGGAGTTCCAGCGCCGCGTGGCTCGCGAGCGGCTACGCCTCGCGGTGGATGAGATCGGCGGCGGTCACATGGTCGCGATGAGCAGGCCGGCCGAGCTGGCCGATCGCCTGGAGACGTATCGCCTCGAGGCCCAAGGCGAACCGTGAGACGCTACCGCTCCGGTGCGATGAGTGACCTACTACGCCTACACGCTGCGGGCTCAGACGCGCCTGGACGCCTTAGGCCGCACGCGGCAGTGCGTGACGCGTCTATGCTGCGCGGCGGGAAGGTTCCGCCGCCGACCACCATGGCGGATTGGATGAGAGGGTCGCCTGACGATGGATTGGCACCCATGGATCGTCTACGCGCATGTGCTGGGCGCCTTTGCCTTCGCCGCGGGGCACGGCGTGGCCGCCACCATGGCCTTCCGGCTGCGTTCCGAGCGCGACCCGGCCCGGATTGCCGCCATCCTCGACTACTCGCTGTGGCAGCTGTCGCCGCGCAGCCTGATGTCGATCGGCTTCATCGTCCTGTTCCTGTCGGGCATCGCGGCCGGCTTCACCGGCGGGTACTGGGGCAACCTGTGGATTTGGCTCGCGATCGTCCTGCTGGTCGTGATCACCGGACTGATGACCCCCATTGCCGCCGGCCATTACAACAGGATCCGCGCCGCCATCGGCCAGAAGCTGCCCCGTGACAAGACCGATGCGCCGCCTCCCGCGCCCCTGCCACCCGATCAGCTCGAGCTACTGCTGATGGCTTCGACGCCGTGGATCCTCGTGGCAATCGGCGGCATCGGCTTCGCGGCGATCCTGCTGCTGATGATATTCAAGCCCTTCTAGAGGGCCTGATGCGCCGGTAGCGTGCGGCGCCCACGGAGTGTCAGAGTGGCTTGAAGACCATCAGCCACAGGATGACGGTGACGCCGCCAAGCCCGGTCACCGCCAGCGCCAGTGGGTGCCACGAGCTCCGCGCCCGGGCGAACGCAGCCGCCGCGTCTGCTTCGAGCGGCGTGCCGCGCGCCTCGACCGCGCGAGCCGCCGCTTCCTCGAGGAGGGTGTAGTAGGCGCCTCCGAACCGGTACATCGCGAGCCAGATCAGCGCGAGCAGCACCAGCGACAGCCAGATCCACCATTGCCCCCACAGAGAGAGCGCGGCCACCAGCATGAAGCCCGTCACCGCGACGCTCACCACCAGGATCCGCAGGAGCAGGACATCTGGCAGGATCTCGAACAGGGCCAGGTTGCGTTCGGGGTCTGCCTCGGTGCGCTGCTTCAGCATGACCGTCACCTGCACGCCATGGGCGAGCATCAAGCCCAGCACCGTGGCGACATGCAGGAACAGGAGCCAGTGGTACATGTGCGAACGGTACCTGTTGGCGTGGGAGCCGGCGGGCAATTCCTTGCGGGCGAGATCGCCGCGGAGCTCTTCCTCGGCCCGAAGAACGGTCGAGACCCACCTGCGCAACATCTTCAGTCGGTAACTGAGCGGGATCCTCGCTGAACGGCGCTAGCGGACTGCCGCCGACGACCGATTCGGCACGATTGATGCTGCATCGACGCGGCGTGGCGCCGGTAGGCCACCAGACGGCCGTGCCTGCCACTCCCGAGCACAGGGCCGGACCTGCCGGCCGAGGGAGTTGGTATGTACTCGCGCCGCGCCATCGTCCTGGTCTTCGTGACCTCGCTCCTCTTCACCGCCTCGGTTCCGACGGCCGTCGCGCTTGGAGAGTTGACAGTCCCCACAACTCCGGGCCAGACGGTCACCGTCACCTGGACCGGCACCGTGCTTCCGGGCGCCAACCCCTCCAGCGAGTGCGGCGCCATCACCGACGTCGGCGCGGATCGGCACACCGAGACGATCGCCGTGCCGGCGGGCGCCTATGACACGGTGAGCGTCACGGCCACCGCCTCCGTCACCTTCGATGGCCCGAACGACTTGATCGTGACCATCATCGGCGCCGATGGCGACACCGCCTCCGGCGACAACGGCTTTGTGGACGCCGACGAGAGCGCAAGCATCACGAACCCCGCGCCCGGCGCGCTGACCGTCATCGCCTGCATGTTCGCCGGTGCGACGCCCCAGGCCTACAACGGGACGCTGACACTGACGGCGAACGAGAAGCCGGCCGAGGGCACCAGCACCGCGTGTCGGGCGCCCGGCAAGGACCTCCAGTTCACGGCCCCGTCGTACGTCGACATGCACCGCGCCGGTGGCGAGCCGAGCGTTCAGGCATTGGCCGACGGCACGCTGCTGTATGCCGCGCACGCCGGGACGACCCACTTCTACACGCCGGGTGCCGCCGACGAGGACTCTGCCGCGTTCGGCGAGAACTACCGGGGCCAGGTGCACGCCTGGGTCAGCGACGACGGGGGAGCGAGCTGGCAGTTCGTCGACCGCTCGATCCCACCGGACAACGCCATCGGCTCAGGGTTCAGCGATCCCGACTTCGCCGTCGACGACGCCGGCAACGTCTACCTGTCCGAGATCAACCTCGTCAACGTGTCCATGTCGAGGTCGACCGATTCCGGTCACAGCTACACGCTCCGTAACTTCTTCGCCCAGACCATCACCGACCGCCAGTGGAGCACCGCCGGCCCGGAGAACGTCGTCTTCCTGGTCGGCAACGCCGATGAGGGCGGCACCTTTCCGACCGACCCGGTGGGCAACTCGGGCCACCTCATCTACCGCAGCACCGATGGCGGCCAGACCTTCAGCGAGGCTGTCCAGGATGACGGCGGCCTCGGCGATCTCGTCTTCGACGACGTCACCTCCACCGTCTACGAGCCGCACTTCGCGGGCGGCAATCTCCAGGTCGCGGCCTTCCGCAACGCACTGGATCCCGACCATCAGGTCGCGCTGACGGCCGAGATCAACACCGTGGCCGCCGGAACCGACCTCGCCTCGCATTGGCCGGCCATCGACGTCGACGCCGACGGCAACGTCTACATCGTCTGGGACGAGAACGGCGGCGGCGATCGCGATGCCGGTGTTTGGTACTCGTACTCGACCGACGGCGCCCGCAGCTGGGCCGCTCCCACGCGCGTCGATCCCGACGACCACACCGACCTGTGGCCGTGGATCGCGGTCGGCGCGCCGGGCCGGGTCGCGATCGCCTGGTTCGGCAATAACAATCGACTGCCGGACAACGACCCGGAGCAGGCCGGCCCGAACGACCCGTGGAATGTGTACGTGGCCCAGAGCCTGACGGGGCTGGGGTGCCGCGGGACGGCCTCGCCCGGCTTCCGCGTCACCCGCGCCACGCCGGAGCCCTTCCATACCGGGACGGTCTGTACCGGTGGCACGATCTGCCAGGCCGAGCTCATCGACCGACGCCTGGGCGACTACTTCGTGATCGATATCACCTGGGACGGCAAGCTGGTCGCCGCCTATTCCGATACCCGCGAGGGCGGCGCCGTCGCGCTGCCGGCCTTCTTGAAGCAGACGGGCGGCACGACCTTCAACCGCGGGAAGGTGACCGGAGTGGATCGCTAGCGGCGCGGAGGGCTACCACGAGGACGGATCCAACCTCGTGACCCTGGCCATGAACGGATGGTCCACGCCCGAGCCTGCCTGGTGGCTCAACCTGCAGTCCCGGCCGGAGGCAACCGTCGAGCTGAAGGGTGGCACGGCTCGCGCCGTCCGAGCGCGAGCCGCAGAGGGCGAGGAGCGCGAACGACTGTGGGCCCTCCTGCGCGAAGGCACCGGCTACGGCAGCGACATGGATGCCTACGCGAGGCTGCGCGCCGGGGAGACGGCGGTCGTCGTGCTCGAGCCGCTCGACCAGGAGCACTGAATCTTCGCAACCCCGCGCTCGCCGGGGCAGGTCCTCGACGAACCGCCGGTGACCGACTCGTCAACGTCACCGACCACGTGCCTGCAGCCGCGGCGCAATCTCGACCACCGAGGGTCGTCGGGTGCGCCAGGTGGCGAGCAGTCGACGGGCCGGCCCACGGACGGCGGGAGCACGCGGCGGTGCGCCGCTCGGCGCTCGATGACGCTACGCTACGTGTCGTCCTCGGGCGGTCACGTGCGTCGAAGGGTGAGGGCGGGATGCGCCTGCGCCAAGCGAGCGGAACGCCCCATGAGGCAGGCCGCGTTTCCAGGTGATCGCCAGAGCGGATTCCACTCAGCCCTCAGGAGCGACCGATCGATGGCATATGACGAGGCCCTCGCCGAGAGGATTCGAGGCGAGCTCGCTCAGCGTGACGATGTGAGCGAACAGAAGATGTTCGGCGGGATCGCGTTCATGATTGGTGATCGGATGGCCGTTGGCGTCGTTCACGACGACCTCATGGTCCGGGTGGGTCCGGACGCCCACGACGACGCCGTCGCGAGGGCGCATGTCCGTCCGATGGACTTCACCGGGCGGCCCATGCGGGGAATGGTGTACGTCGCCCCCGCCGGAGTCGTTGAGGACGCGCACCTGGCGCAGTGGGTTGAGGCAGGGGCGGCGTTCGCGGCGTCGCAACCTCCAAAGCAACGGCGCTGAGCGCGAGAGCGCGGTGCGCCCCTGCACCGACCATCTCCATTCGAATGTTGCCCATCCGGGTCAACCGCGCGATGCTGAGCGTCCACGTCCATGCCGTCTTGGGTTCGAGCATGGGGAATGAGCAGGAGGAGTGACATGAAACGCTCGATCGCGGTGAGCGCTGCCCTCACCTTCTTGCTGGGACTTTCGGTGGCCGGAGGCGCCGCTGCCCGCGCCGATCGTCAGACCGCCCCAGTGATGTGGCACCCACAGACCGGGATGTCCGGCCCGGTCTCGGCCGACGCGCGGGCCGCGCTGGTGCGGCGGCCGGACGGCGTCAGCTTCTCCATCCGGACCGATACGCTACGGCCGCATCACGCCTACACCGTCTGGTTCGTCGTCGTCAACAACCCGTCGGAGTGCGACGCGACGCCATGCTCGGGGCCGGACATCGTGCTGAATCCCGACACCGACTCCCAGGTGACCTACGGCGCCGGCCACATCAGCGGCGGCAGCGGCAAGGGAGGCTTCGCCGGGTCGTTCCAGGCCGGGGCGATCGACGGCTGGCTACCCGACGGAGGCATGTGGGATCCCATGACGGTCCAGATCCAGCTGGTCATCAACGACCATGGGCCGAAGCGCGTCCTCACCGACGATGGGCAATTGCTGCCCGTCTTCATGCCGGAGATGACCCACACCTATCGAGCGGGCTGCACGGACGCCAGCATCCCGGCGATCTTCCCGGACACCGCCAAGTCCGACGGGACGCCTGGCCCGAACGCCTGCCAGTTGTACCAGACGGCCGTCTTCCTGCCTTAGAGCGCGGTGGCTTCGGCGCTGGCTCCCAGCCGATCGATCCCTGATCGGGCGCGCGCATTGTCCGGATTGACCGTCAGAGCCTGGCGGAAACGAGCCAGCGCCCGGGATTCGTCGTTAAAGCCCTCGTACAGGTCACCGAGGTCCACGAGCAGGTCTTCCTGGCGGCCTCGGAGGTAGGCACGCCGCTCCTCGACGGAGGTCGAATCGCCGTACGAGGGGCAGTCGTCGAAGAAGTCGCCCCGGTACAGGTCGCGGGCCTCCTCGAGCATGACCGCCCGCTCGGCCGGTGCGAGGCCCGTGGCGCCGTCGATGAGCTGCTCGAAGGCCGCCACGTCGCTCCATTCCACGAGCCCCGGCGCCAGTCGGTAGCGGCCGTGCTCGTAGGAGATCACGTTCCCGTCCTGGCGACCTTCGTCCAGCACGGCGCGCAGCCCACCCAGCGTTCTGTGAAAGGCGAGGTCTCCCCGCTTGATGGTCATGTCGGGCCACAGCAGATCGACGGCCTCGTCCTTGGTGATGCCCGCCGCACCACGGTCGAACAGGAACGCGAAGATGGCCTGGGCCTGCCGCGATCCGGCCTTGTCCCCGCCCCAGCGCTGGATCCGTTGCCCGTCTCGTTCGACCCGCATCGGTCCGAGCGCCCGGACGCGGAGTCCAGCTGCCTGCGCGGCGCCCACCGAGAGGGCGTACTCCACGGCCTCGGCGGTCGTCATCGCCTCGCCCTCGGCGGTCAGGGCCTCGACCTCCTCGGGTGTCAGCGGGAGCCTGGCCCGATCCAGCGTCAAGGGCCGCACCCCAGCCGGCAGCCCGGCGTAGACCATCTGCATGATCGCGCTCTCGCTGATCCCGCGGACGCGAGCCGCGGCCGTCGTCAACCGCACCGCGCGGCGCGGGTCGCCGTCGGCAGCGGCAAGGCGCGCCAGGTGCTCCAGCACGGAGTCGATCCCGGACACGTCGTCCACCTCGGCAAAGATGGGGAGCGCTTCGAGGAAGTGATCGGAGGCCAGCTTGCGCTGCCCCACCAGTGTCGCCGCGAGGCCATGCATCGTGAGTGCCCAGGCCAGGCCGAATGGCTCGCCGAGCTCCCGGAAGAGTTCGATCGCCTGGCCCAGCTCATCCGCCGCCTGCTGGTTGTTCCCCGCGAAATGCGCGTTGCAGCCGAGGGCCCAGACCAGCCACGCCTCGCCCATGCGGCTGCCGAGGGACCGATAGATCTCGAGCGCCTCCAGCTCGAGGTTCCGGCCGCGCACGGGGTCCTTCACCGCCGCGACGCAGCTGATCGCGTGGCCCAGGTCGAAGAGGCCGCTGGCCAGCTCCGCGGGGTCGCCCAGCCGCCGGCGCAGCTCGAGCGACGCCTCGTAGAGGCGGATCGCCTCCTCATCGTTCTGCCAGTACGCCAGGCTCCCGGCCGCTGACAGCGCGCGCGCCCGAACGGCGGGCTCCACCTCCACGTCAGCCTCGAGCAGCTCCGCCAGGACCTGCCGGCCCTCGCTCATGTGCGCGCGAATTTGCCAGAACCTCCACAGCGCCGCCGCCAGCCGCATGCCCAGCTCGATCCGGTCGTTGTCGAGCGCCCAGCGCAATGCGGTCCGCAGATTGTGCAGCTCGCGCTGCAGCTGGTCGAGCCACGGCCCTCGCTCCATGCCGGTCAGCATCGGCGCCGCCCGTTCGGCCAGCTCGAGGAACCAGGTGGCGTGGCGCTCCAGGGTCGGGACTTCCTCGTCGATCTCCCGCAGCCGTTCCTGCGCGAACTCCCGAATCACCTCCAGCATGTCGTAGCGCGGCTCGCCGCTCGCATCGCTGTGGCGCCTGACGAGGCTCTTGTCGAGCAGAGAGGTCGTGAGGTCGAGCGCGTCCTGGCCGAGGTCCTGCGCGGCCGTGACCGCATCGGCGGCATCGAGGGACCATCCGCCGCGGAACGCGGCCAGGCGTCGGAGGAACGCCTGTTCCGCGGGCGTGAGCAGGTCGTGGCTCCAGGAAACCGCCGCCCGAAGCGAGTGGTGACGCTGCGGGATGTCGCGAGCGCCGCGGGTGAGCAGCTCCATGCTGCGCTCCAGGCGCCCCAGGATCGCTGCGACGGGGAGCGCCTTGGCGCGGGCAGCCGCGAGCTCCACCGCCAGCGGCAGCCCATCCAGGCGTCGGCAGATCCGCACGACGTCGCGGAGGCTTGGCCCATCGGTCTCGAATGAGGCGTCCACCGCTCGGGCGCGCTCGACGAAGAGCTGCACCGCCTCGGCTTCGGCCGCGCGCGGGTCATCGGGGTCGCTCGGGACGCGGAGAGGCGGCACCTCGAACTCCCACTCGCCGGACAGGTGAAGGGGCTCTCGGCTGGTCACGAGCACGCACAGGCCCGGCGCCGCCGCGAGCCATTGGGCGACGACGGCGGCACCGCTCAGCAGGTGCTCGAAGTTGTCGAGGATCAGCAGCACGCGGCGCGGCGCCAGGTGCTGCGCCACGACCTCGGACATGGGGGTGCCCGGCTTCTCCGGGAGGTCGAGCGGGCGGGCAACCGCGTTGGCCACCAACTCGTCGTCCTGGATCGGCGCGAGCGGCACGAACCAGGCACCGTCGGCAAAGCTGCCGAGCGCACTGCGACCAAGCTCCATGGCCAGCCGGGTCTTGCCGCTGCCGGGCGGCCCGGCCAGTGTCACGAGGCGCTGCGCCGCCAGCAGCTCGCGCAGCTCACGGAGCTCGGATGCCCGGCCGATGAGGCGCGTCGCCGGGAACGGAAGGGAGTGTGGCACCACCTCGGTCGCATCCCGCAGCGCGAAGGCGGTCAGAGCGCCATCCTCCGTCGTCAGCGATTCCGCCCGCAAGGCCATGCCGTCGGGGAGGCGATGGCCGACGGCCTCGACGGCGGCCGGCGTCAGCAGGATGGTTCCAGGCGGCGCGCGGGAGGCGAGCGCATCGGCGTCGGCGCGGGCTTCCTCGGCGTCGCCGACGGCGATCGCGATCCCGATCGGAGTCGTCCCGTCCCGGTGAGGGACGGCGCTCATCAGCAGGAGCGCTGCCGCGACCGCTCCATGCACGTCGTCGAACGAGGCGGAGCGGAAGGGTGTGGGCGTCGTCGCGGACACGGCAGAGCCCCGGTCCCCGTCATCGGGGCCGGGCGGCGGCGCCGCCCAGGCAGCCAGGGCACCGAATTCCGTTCCGCGTGTCATTCGTCATCCCACCCGCACGCATTCTGGCCCAGCGTCAAGCGTGCGTCGAGGGGTATCCAGGCTTCCACGAGCACTGCGGTCGCCACTACGGGAGATGTTGCCGGATCGGTTCCGTAGTGGCCGGGGCGGATGATCGCCGGCGGGTACCCCGAACACGACGACCAATCCACCTCTCAGCGACTCACGGAGGAACAGATGCGCAAGCGAATTCTCGCGACTCTCATCGCGACGGCGAGCCTGGTGCTGTCGGTCACATCGGCCGCGGCCAGCGGCTGGGAGACCGCCAATGTGGCCGGCCAGGGCATGGCCGGTCCCGTGGTTGCCCCGGGAGGTGCGGCCATCCTTCGCACCCCGAACGGGGTGGCCGCGAGCCTCAGGATGTCGACGCCGGCCCCGGACAGCTACACCTATCCGACCGGTGCCACGGGCAGCGGCATCGCGGGTCATCCTGAGGTGTTCAGCCTCTGGGTCTTCATCTTCTACAACCCCGAGGAATGCGCCGCCGACATCTGCGGTCCGGGCGACCTCATGAACAATCCGGCGGTGATCGCCGGCGCACACAACGGGGGCGGTCACGTCGTGGGCGGGCCAAACCTGAATCTGGCGGGCTTCGTCAACAAGGACAGCTTCACCTTCGGCGGACCGAACGCCGAGCGGCTGGGACAGGCCCTCTCGATGGGGTATGACCTTGCGGATGCTGAGATCCACCTGGCTGTGGCGCCGCACGGTGCGCTGGATCCGGCGTTGCTGCCAGGATCCATCTCCACCCCGGTCGGCACCCCTGCGTTCTGGTGGATCGCGATCTTCTCCCCGAACAGCTGATGAACCATGATGGGGGTGGGCCCGTGGGTCCACCCCCACCAACGAAGGAGGCGACGACCATGACTTCCCGCTGGACTAAGCCGATCTCCCGCCGGCGCCTCCTGTCGCACGCAGCTACGGGTGCCGTGCTCGTTACGCCGCTGCGCTGGATCGCCTCACCCGGCCTGACCCTGGCAACGACATCGGCCCGGCCGCTGCCGGCCGCGCAGTTCGACGCCGCCGTGCCGCTCGCCTGGTTCGACCTCGCCCAGCGCCTGATCCAGCACACGCCGGGTTATTCCCCGCCGGTGGCGTCGCGCGCGCTGGGCTGCCTGGGTGTCGGCCTGTACGAGTCGCTCGTGCCTGGCATGCCCGACCACGTCAGCCTGGCAGGGTCGCTGAACGCCCTCGAGCCGCTGCCGCGGAGATGGTCCGGAACCGGGTACCACTGGCCGTCCGTCGCCAACGCGGCGTTGGCAGCCATGACGCGCACCCTGTTCCCCACGGCGCCGGACAGCATCCGTTCCGAGATCGATTCCCTGGAGGCGCAGTTGTACGCCGATGGACCGCATGGCCTTCGGCTGCGCTCGCAGCAGAGGGGCCAGGAGGTGGCGGCTGCTATCGACGGCTGGTCCCGAGGCGACGGTGGGCACGAGGGCTACCTGCGCAACTTCCCATCCGGCTACGTCCCTCCCGCCGGTGCGGGCCTGTGGGTGCCGACACCGCCGGGATTCCTGCCCGCGCTCCAGCCAACGTGGGGGGCCAATCGATCCATGGCGCCCCGCAGCTCCCTGACGTGCGATCCGGGGTCTCCGCCGCCCTACTCCACGGACCCGGACAGCGCGTTCTTCGCCGAGGCGCTCGAGGTGTACGAAGTGGTGAACGGCCTGACGCCCGCGCAGCGCGAGATCGCACTCTTCTGGTCGGATGATCCGGTTCAGACCGCCACACCGCCGGGCCACTCGGTCTCGATCCTTGGCCAGGTCCTCCGTCTCCAGGATCGATCGCTCGCAGACGCGGCAGTTGCCTACGCGCGGCTTGGCATTGCCGTCTGTGACGCGTTCATCGCCTGCTGGCGCACCAAGTACCACATCAACCTGCTTCGGCCGATCAGCTACATTCGAAGCTCCATCGATCCGACGTGGGGTGATCCGCTGCCGCTGACGACTCCTCCCTTCCCCGAGTACACCTCCGGCCACTCGGTCCAGTCGGGCGCGGCCGCGGAGGTCCTCACAGCGACCCTCGGCGACGCGGCCTTCACCGATCACACGCACGACGCCCGGGGCCTCGCCCCGCGCTCGTTCGGCTCCTTCGCGGCGTTCGCGCAGGAGGCTGCCATCTCGCGCCTGTACGGCGGCATCCACTTCCGCTCCGCCATTGACCGCGGACTCGAGCAGGGACGGTGCGTGGGAGCCAGGGTGATGGCGCTGCCGATGCGCCGATGACGGTCCGACTCGAGGCGTAGCGATTCGCTTGGCGTCGCTCCCGGCTGAGAATAGAACCAATCGGCCCGCCATCCCGCCATAGGTGGTGAGCAGCCCGGAATCCCCGGGCGAACGGAGGCACCGATGGTGCAGCGTGAGCTGGTCGAGTTGGCGAGGAGCGGCGACCGAGAAGCGTTCTCGGCGCTGGCCGCCAGCGTTGTCGACCGACTGTACGCCACCGCGGTGCTCATCCTGCGCGATCACTCCATGGCCGATGACGCGACGCAGGAGACGATCGTCCGCGCCTGGCGCGACCTGCCGTCCCTTCGCGATCCGGATCGCTTCGACGCCTGGCTGCGCCGCCTGCTCGTGAACGCCTGCCACGATGAGGGCCGGCACGAACGGCGGCGGCGTCCCGAGATGACGCTGCTTCCCATCCATGAGCCCTCGGTCGGCGACTCGAGTGGCGCGCTGGCGGATCGGGACGCGCTCGAGCGCGGCTTCCGTCGGCTGTCCTCGGATCATCGGGCCGCCGTGGTCCTGCATCACTACCTCGGGCTGTCGATGCCCGAGGTGGCCGACGCGACGGGCGTGCCTCTGGGCACCGCCAAATCGCGCGTCCATCACGCGACGCGTGCGCTTCGAGCCGCGCTCGAAGCCGATGCCCGCGGCGGCATGACGACAGGGGGTACGGCATGACCCGCAACGACGACTTCGATCGAACCCTGGAAACCTGGCTGCGCCGCCAGGCCCCACCCCAGGCCCCGGACCGGGTCCTCGAGGCAGCGCTCCAGCGCGCCGAGTCCGAATCACAACGACGAAGCTGGCTCCACCGCCTCGCGGGAGGGACTCCCATGACCATCATGCTTCGAGTCGCGACGGTCGCCGCCGTGCTCGCGATCGCCGCGTTCATCGGCCTCCAGTTCAGCAACCTGCCCGACAACATTGGTGCGTCCCCGACACCGATCCCGTCCCCGTCCGCCGAGCCGAGCGAGTCGGCTGCGCCCAGCGTCGTGCCCGAGTCCGCCGAGCCATCCGTGGAGCCGAGCACCGCCGGGCTGGTCGTGCGTCTGCTGGGCGGCGGTGAGGCGGGGCGCGTCCACGTCGTCACAATCGTCGACGACGGTCGCGTGATCACCACGGACCCGAATCCCGCCGGCGGCGTCGATGCGCCGATCGAGCGGCGCCTGACGGCGGAGGGGGTCCAACTCATTCGTGACGAGATGGATGCCACCGGCCTGAGCTTCGCTGATTCCGCGAGCTACATGCCTGTCGGACCCGGCGGCGAATCGCCACCCATGGGTGGCGCCGGGCCAGCCCTGGAGGTCGGGCAACCTGGCGGTGGGACGGCGGTCATAGCGTGGGTCCTGTTCAACGACATCGATGATCTCTATGACCTCGAACCCCAGCCCGAAGCCGAGGCGCTCGAGGCGCTGGCCACACGGCTCTCGACGCTCGAGGAGTGGCTTCCGGCGAGCGCCTGGGCCGATGCCACGGGCGTCCCCTTCGAACCGGAACGCTACCGTGCGTGGATCTACAGCCAGCAGTGGGAAAGCAGCCTGGACGAGCTTCCTGTCGAGGCCGCCACCGTTGCGTGGCCGCTGGTCCAGGGCAGCGATGCCTTCGGCGATGCCGTGGATGGCGTGGCGCAGGAGTCAATCGAGGGTTCCGGGCCGCCACGTTGCCGCGTCGTCACCGCTGGCGAGGCCGTGCCGGTCGTGGAGGCATTGGAGGCCGCCGGGGCCGAGCCCGACGTGTTCTCCACCTTCCCCGGTCAGGCATTCGCGCTTGGAAGTCGCGAGACCGGCCGACTGGTCACGATCACGTTCGAATCGATCCTGCCGCACGCCGAGGCGAGCTGCGGCGTCGAGGTGGGGTTCTGACCACCATGACCAGCTTGATCCGCATCGCGTCGATGGCCGCGTTCGCCACGCTTGCCTCTTGCAGCAACGGCAGTTCGATGGCTCCGACTCCATCACCGCCCGCCGAGCCGAGCGCGGCAGGGGCGTCCGGCATCGTGCCCGATTCCGCCGAGCCGTCGACCGAGCCGAGCAAGGCCGCACTCGTCCTGCAGCTGCACAGCGGTGGCGAGGCCGGTCCGGTGCACCTCGTCACGATCCTCGACGATGGCCGCGTGATCAGCAGCGACCCGCTCAGGGTGAACCCGCCCACCGAGCGGCGATTGACGGCCGAAGGGATCCAGCTCGTTCGCGACGAGATGGCTGCGACCGGCCTGACCGATACCTCGGCCAACTACAGCCCGGTGGCGAATCCCGGGGAGGAGCTCGTCTACGGGGGTGCCGGTCCGGTGCTCGAGATCGGGCAGAGCGGCGGCGATGACATCCTCATCAACTGGTACCTCTTCGCGGACACCGAGCTGGATCTCGCCGCGCCGCAGCCCGAGGCGGAGGCGCTCGAGGCGCTGGCCGCCAGGCTGACGACGCTCGAGGAGTGGCTTCCAGCGAGCGCCTGGGCCGATGCCGCGGCCGACCCATTCGAGCCGGAGCGCTACTTCATGTCCATCGACCACCAGCCTCGGAGCCCTGGCGAGGACGGGTGGGTCGAGGTCACGAGCGTCTCGTGGCCGCTCGAAGAGGGGATCGACGTCTTCGGCGAGCTTTCCAATCCGCCGATCGACGCCGTGCGGTATGGCTGCCTCGATGCCGCGGATGGCCGGGCCGTCATCGTCGCGCTGGAGTCTGCGGGGGCCGGCATCAACAGCGACCAGGCCTATCTCGTCCGCGACTTCGCCGTGGGTGATGGCCCCGATCTCCTGTATTGGATCACCGTCAGCCCGATCCTCAACGACGTGCCTCCGAGCTGCCGGTGATGGCAGTCACCCTCGCCGCCACCCGAGCCATCCGCGGATGACTCGAACGCAGGAGGATCGTCATGACACGCACCTTGGAGCCGGGGGATCGGCCAGCATCACGCGCCGCGCGCGTGATGGAGTGGATTCGCCGGCATCGGCGGGCGACCGGTCTCGGTGCCGTCGTTGTCGCGCTGGCGCTATTCGGGGTCGCCGTCACGCTCGGCTACACCCTCTTGGCCCGGCCGCCCTCGATCAGCCAGCCGGCCGCAACAGCCTCGCCGAGCTTGGAGGCCGATGTCTCCGCCACGCCGGTCCCAAGCGACTCGGCCAGGCCCTCAGCCTCCGCGTCGGCGGCACCGAGCGCGACCCCCGACGCCGGCCTCGCCTGGCCGCCG
>DASVEQ010000026.1:0-16213 GCA_036380455.1 Candidatus Limnocylindria bacterium
GAAGGGCCACTACACCATCTCCGTCGTCCCAGTCGAGCCGCGCTGCGGCCCGAATGCGCTGACCATCGGCTTCGAAGGGGTGGGCATCGCGACCCACCTCGGACGCATGGAGGGCACCGGCTCGAACTGCACGAGCTTCAACCTGACGACCGAAGCTGTGCCGATCTGGGATGGCCTTGCCACCTTCGTGGCAGCCGACGGGTCGTCGATCACGATGAGCTACGAAGGTGCGCAGGATGCCCCCGTGGATGGCAGGGCTACCGCAGCCAACACCTTCACCGTTATCTTCGGCACGGGCCGGTTCGAAGGCGCGACTGGGAGCTGGACCTCCTCCGAGGTGATCGACTTCACGACGGGCATCGACCTCGGGTCCTTCTCTGGCTGGGTCAGCTATTGAGCTGGTCGGATGGGGGCGACTGTTCGATCGGCGCCGGGCCATCGTGGCCCGGCGCTTCCCCTGCATTCCGGGTAAGGCTCGCCGCGATGATGGACCTCAATGTCGACTCCACTGACCGACCGATCTGCAACTGAGCTTGCAAGGCTCATACGCAGTCAAGCGGTCAGCGGTACCCCACAGCGCGCCGCCCAATGCCGGGGGTGCGCATCATGTCCTCGAGACGCTTCTAGACGACCCCGGGACCGAGGTAGGTCGCGGCAACGAGATAGGCCCCATCCGAGAGCTCGACGACGTACTCCCTTATGCGATCGTCTGGCGCGAAGGCGGTTCGAAACACCTTCGTCAGGGTCGGCGACCGGACTTCCGCGGCTGCGCTCAGCCCCGGTCGTCACGGCGGCGCCGGCGTGTTCGGCGATCGCCTCGCGCATCAAGCGGTCGTGGTTATCCAGTGTCCCAGTCCAGGCTGGCCTGAGCTCCTGAAACAGGCGGGTGGACCGCTCGATGTCGCTGAACAAAAGGTGAGGGTGCCGGTCGGAAGTTCACCGCTCTGTTGCACCGGGCGAGTTCGCATTCCAGTCCAGCCGCCAGCAAGCACCTACGAGGACGTCGGCTGCGAGATCATCCGTGTGCAAGACGATTCGGCCATCGGTTGTCGAGTCCGGCTGCGTGGCGAGCCAGAGCGCAGCCGCTGGGCGTAACCGTCGGTAAGCTGCTGCACGTCCAGCGCTCGGGCGCGCGGACAGCTCCATGGACCGTCCGAGAGGGGACCGGGGTATGGGCTCCGACACGGCACCTGCATCCGGCACGGCTGCCACTGCGCTTAGGACGCAGCGGCAACGAGTCCGGTTCCGAGGCCTAGACTCCCATTCGCTCGCATGCTCGCTTCGCTTCGTGAATGGCGAGGCCAGCGCGCCCTCGGGGTTCCGCCGCCGACGTGAAGAAGGTCGCCATCATCGTCTTGGGACGTGTGCGCGATGACCGTCGACGTCCAGCCGCGCTCACCCGGTGCTGTCGGCCGGTGTCTCACCGGCGGAGGCTGTGCCCTGCGTCATGCGCGCGACCTGTTCCTCGACGCCGCCGGCATCGCGGACCAACTCGGTGTAGATCCTGCCGGAGCGGAACTGGTCCTCGTCAACCTCGAAGATGTTGACGCCCACGAATTCCAGCGGTGTTCCATCCGGTCGGGTCCCCCACATCCGCCACTCCATCCAGACCGTGTTGCGGTCCTGGACGGCAGACAGCAGCTCTGCGCGTAGGTCCCCGACGTCACGGAAGAGGCGCGCGAAATTGGCGCGGACCTGCTCGCGACCCTCGACCACCTCACCGCGGCGGGCCGGTGCCTGGTCGCGGTACTGCGGGTGGAAGCATGCGACGGCCCCATCGAGGTCATGCTCGCTCAGGGCACGCGTCCAGCGCGCAGCCACCTCCACCGCTCTCACCGTCTGACTCTGCTCCGCGCCATCCTGCAGCGTCAAGGGTTCCACATCCGCAGGATGGCCCGATGAGGGTGCGCGCCAGAACGAACCGTCAACCGCTTGGCCGTGGCCGGCTCGGCCGCGGCCCGGTCGAACCCCAACTAAGCGGGTAACAGTCAGCCGTAGTTCAGAACTCGCACATGTCGCGCCTGCGTGGGGCCCGGCAAGGTCGCGCTGATCGACTGCGTGCGGGCCGCCATGTCGAACAGCGCCGTCCCCCTTACCCAGCGACACTGCGTCGCCTGCCGTGCCGGGCTGAGACGCCGTCGCAGCCAGCGAGCAATTGCTCGTCGGCGCTCATCGCGACTCGCTCGCGGGTTCGCGGAAACTCCGGTAGCACCGCGCGCACACACCCCTTGCCGGTTGCACCACAATGAACCGATGGAACCGCGTGTCCTCCAGCTGGACGATCGGGGCGCTGGCGATCCGCTCGTGCTCGTCCCCGGGGGGCTGACTGGCTGGCTGTCGTGGATCCCCCACCAGGAGCGCCTGCTGGATCGGTACCGGGTCATCCGGGTGCAGCCGATCCACAACAAGCTGGGCTCGCAGGGCGCGCCGGGCGACCCTGGCTACACCGCCCAGATCGAGCGCGAGTCGTTGCGGCTCACCCTCGATGCGCTCGATCTCGAGCGGCCCAACCTCGCCGGATGGTCGGGGGGCGGCCTCGCCTTGATCGAGTTCGCAATCGAGTACCCGGAGCGAGTGCGCTCGCTGACCCTCGTGGAGCCGGGGGCCTACTGGATCCTCGAGCAGCTCGGCGATCGCCTCGACGAGGTCAACCAATCGAACGGCTTCGTCCATGGGCTGTTCGGACGCGAGGTCAGCGAAGACGAGCTGGCGACCTTCCTCCGACTCGGCGGTCTCGCCGAAGCCGGCGAGGACCTGCGCTCACACCCCAACTGGCGACGCTGGGTCGAGCACCGGGCCACGTTGTCGTGGATCAGCCCGCTCCTGGATCACCCGGAGCGCTCGATCGACGACCTCGCGCGGATTGCGGCGCCGGCCCTCGTCACCAAGGGCACGAAGTCGACGCCGGTCGATCGCCGCCTCGTTGACGTCCTCGGCGAGCGCCTGCCGAGTGCCCGCGTGAGGGAGTTCGAGGGAGACCACGCCCACCACATCGAGCAGATCGACTCCTTTCTGGACGCCCTGGAGCGCCACCTGGCGCAGGCCTGAGAGGTGCGTGTCAGCGGTCCGCGTCGCCCTTGAGGATGCCTCGCGCGAGAGCCGACTCCAGGGAGGGCACCGCGCGCCAATGTCCGCCGGCGCGCGGCAGGGTCGACCGTTCTCGCGCTGCCCCTGGTGTCACGCGGCGGCGCGGTGCGCGACTATGCGCGCAAGCAGCGATTCATCGGCGCGTACCAGGTCTACGAGGAGGCGCACCAGCTCCGGGTCAAACTGCGTCCCCGAGTGGCGCGTGAGCTCCTCGAGTGCCCACTTCACGCTACGCGCCGGCTTGTAGGGGCGCACGTGGGTGATGGCGTCAAACGCATCGGTGACCCGCACGATCCGCGCCTCGAGCGGGATCTGAGAGCCTCTCAGGCATCACGAACGTGTCTGAATCCCGGAAACCTATGCGGCGCGAGGAACGACGTCTGAATCGGCGTGGTCTCCGCCGCGACTCTGCCGAGCGCGTCGAATGCTTCGGACGGATCCTGCTCGGGATGGATGCTGTCCGAAACCGTGATCTCGACCGGGAGAGCCGCTCTGAACAGGTCCTCGTGTGCCTGTCGGACTGACATGACCGCTGATGCTTGCGGTTCGGGGACGTCAAGTACGACGTAGGTCAGCGCCTTAGGATCGTGCATTCCTCACCAAGGATATTCGCCGGGGGGGAATATGCCGTTATGGTGATAGAGGCTGTCGGGGTTACCGCGTGAGTGGCCGGCGAAGCAGGAGCAGGCTGACGACGATCATCCAGACCAGGACCAACGGGAACGCGAGGAAGCCGAGCTCGGGGAGCGCGAGGCCGACCACCGAGAGCACGAGCACGGCGATGCCCAGCCATCCCAGCCAGCGCGGCAGCACGCCTGTCTGCAGGGCGACAGCCGAAGCGAGCCCGATGAACAGACCCGCGAACGCGCTGAAGAGACCAAAAGACGCTGACGCGGCTCCGTATAGCGCCGCCGCCACGCCTGGGTCCAGTCCTCTCCCTGATTGGCTGAAGATGGCGGCGAAGACCGTCTTGTCGATGAAACTGCCGGCGACCGCGAGCAGCGCGGCTCCGAATGCACTCGTGGAGAGCCACGCCGGCGTCCCCTCTGCCTCCCGAAGCGTTCCCCAGAGTCTGCCTGCGAACAGCACGAACGCGAGCGAACCGAGGACGTCGAGAGTGAGGCCGGTGAACGCGAGCGGCGGCGCCGGCTGCGCAACGATCTGGGCGACATCGTCCCGAGACGCGCCCGGCTGGACGGCAAAGCCCGCCGCCCCGATCAGCATGAAGCCTCCGAACGAGAGAATCGGCGAAAGGATGCCGCAGAGCGCGCCGAGGACAGCTATCGGCTGCCGTGCTGTCCTGATCATCAACTACACCTCCTGAGCACCCTCACTCGGCGCGGCGCTTACCCGCGGGCACCGACCTGCGAGATGTTAAGTGCCCTTCCTCAACCTGTGCCGGCCAGCGGCGCCCTCCAGAGGCGGATGGCCAGCCAGACCATCCAGGCGAACCAGGACAGCAGGGCAGCGACGATCCCGAGGACGATGAGCAGGTCAACGGGGCCGGCAACTTCGGGGATGATCCGCCCGGTGACCGCAGTGCGCAGGCCGGTCGCCAGCATTCCGGCAGCGCCGGCCAGCGCCAGCCAGCCGAAGCGTGGCCAGCTGCGTCGGAACAGCCATCCGACCCCGCCCAGCCATGCGCCGAGCAGGAGAAACTCCAGGGCGCCCCACAGTCCGGCAACGACGCCGCGACCGAGCGCATCGAGCATGAGTCGCGACGCCTCACGGTCGCCGGGCGACGCGGCCCCGTAGTCGAGGATGAGCCATGGCCCCACGATGGCGATGAGCACCGCCCCCACGGCTCCGACGAGGATCGCGGCCAGACCGCTCAGCGTGAGCGCGGCAACGACAAGGCGATCCCGCTGCCACAGCCGCTGTCCGATGTAGAGGATCACCAGCCCAAACGCGAGATACCCACCAAGATCCAGGAGCGCGCCCCAGCGCAGTAACTCCGCCGCTCCGGCGCCACGGTCGAGCAGCGATCCGAAGTGCCCGGCCGCCGCAACGTCGAAGCCGAACGCCGCCGCCAGGATCGGGTTGGCCAGGCCCTCGAAGAGGAAGAACAGGCCGATCACGGCCGCAATGACGCGATTTCGCTCTCCGAACGCCTGTGCCACGTCCCCGTCCTCGTCCGAACACCCGTAGTCAGCGCGCTGCGGGCACGCGCCGAGCGCGCTCGAAGGCGACCCCGACGATCCACGCCCCCACCACCGCGGCGCAGCCGCCGCCGAGCACCGCCAGCGAGTGGATGCCCGACATCGTCACGAATGCGAAGGACCACGCCCACACGCCGAACACCACCAGCAGCCGTCCCACAACGGGGCGCTCGACAAGCACCAACCACCCGACGCTGAGGAACCACGTGCCAGCTGTGAGCGCGTCGAGCGTCTGCCACACGCCGAACACGAACGCGTCGCGCAGGAGATGGAAGGAAGCGAGGATCGCCGGCCGATCGGCGGGAACCGTCTGGTCATACGCCTCGATGAGCGAACTGCCGGCGTGCGCCAGGATCGCGGCCGCCGCACCACCGATGAAGATGTACGCCAAGGCGCCGGTGAGGCCGAGGTCGGCCAGCCACGGCCGCCGCTCGCGAAGCCGCCGATGGAGGAACAGGGCCAGGGGCAGGAGCAGCAGGTAGGAGAAGAGCATGTCGCCGAAGAACCCCCAGCGCCACAGCGCGGCTGTGTCGGGGCCGCGGCCGAGCACTGACTCGGGGTGAACGAAGACTGC
This sequence comes from Candidatus Limnocylindria bacterium, assembly GCA_036380455.1. GTDB lineage: Bacteria > Chloroflexota > Limnocylindria > QHBO01 > QHBO01 > JACDBZ01. The sequence goes on from DASVEQ010000026.1 coordinate 5,821, forward strand.
CGCGTCGAGATCCCAGCCGAACGCCGCCATGTACGTCGGCGTCGCCACGATGCCGATGACGACTGCCAGCGCCACGCCGACGAACGCGGCTCGGCGTAGCGCATCGAGGTCGGTCATCGTCCCTCTCACCTCCCAGCATCGGCGACCCGCCGGTCAATCGTCCGAGTGAGTGTGTGCAGCTCGCGAGCTGCTTGTCTAGGCTCGACGGCGAGTCCATACCGGAGTCGGTGCGGGTGATGGCCTGAGCCAGAGTGCAGGGTTTGGGGCTCGAACCTGCCACGCGGCTGGGCGCTTTGCCTGTCGGATGCGTGCCCCCGTTGCCACGCCCGCGCTTCTCGGTTGTTGGCGACGGAGGTTAGAAGCCGCCGGGGCTGATCGCAGCCTGCCGCGACCGCCAGCCAGCTGATCGCCCGGTAGCGGAGTTCGCGATCATCGACCGATGACGAGCGTGCCATTGATGGGCCGCACCGGCGGCTGGGAACCAGCTCGGGTCGCTCGATCCCGAGCAGCGGACGACGGCGTTGCTGCCGGATGGACCGGCTTAGGTCATCGCGCCGGCCGCAGCGGCATGACAACGACCCTTGGGCATGGTGTCTCCTGTTGGGGAACGGATGCGGTCTGAACTGAGGCGCGCGACCCGATGAGGTGTGGTCGCGTCGGCGATCCGCGCATCAGGGGAACCCGGCGCCGGATGCCGGCGCCGAGAAGGCCGCCAGCCGCCCGGTCGCACCATCTTCAGGGTCGGCGTCGCCATAGTTCTGACCGACGACGAACAGCCTCGGGTCGTCGGCGCGGCTCAGGATGCAGGCGAACGCGCCGCGATCGAAGCTTATGGTGTCAAGCACCTCGCCGCCCTCGCGCACGCGGACGCAGTGCCGGTTTCCCACATCCGCGTACCAGGCGGCGCCGGTCGCGTCCAAGCAGATGCCGTCCGGATGGTCGCCGGCGTCGCGGCCCACACCCGGCGATCGGTCAGGCTTGCCGTCGCCGGCGATGGCGAAGGCGGTCAGCTGCTCTCCGTACGACTCGGCCACGACGAGGGTCGAGCCATCAGGGGTGATGGCCATCCCGTTCGGGAAGGCCAGCCCATCCGCCACCTGGCGCACCGAGCCGTCCGGGCTGACCAGGGCGACCAGGCCCGGAGCGAAGTCGCCGTCGGGGAAGTCGAATCCGATGTTGTTGACATACGCGTTGCCGTGGCCGTCGACCACGACGTCGTTCCAGGGCGTGGTGGCCAGCGGAGCCAGATCGGCGTGGCGAACCAGTTCCGCATCCTGCTCGCGGCGGAAAATCTCGTTACCCGCCGCCGAGACGAGCAGGAGGCGTCCATCGGGCATGAAGTCGATGCACAGCGGGAATGACTGAACCTCGGCCTGTCGATCCTCGGAACTCATCGCTCGCGAACAGCGGCACGTTGGATGTCAGGCCAAATGCGGCAGCCGAGTCCTTTAGGAGGATTGGGCGTCCGGCTCCTTGCTCCCGGAAGGCGACCTGCGACCCGTCCACATTGGCCGGCGCGAATAGTGAGTTGTGGCGCTAGGTCAGCTCGTTCCCTGTCCCCGAACGCGATGCGCTCTTACTGGCGCTCCAGCCACGAGCGTCGAGGAGGGCGAGGACGTTTTCCCCCGCATCACCTCGTTGCGCTGAACGGCTGGCGGTCTGGGTTCCAGGAGCAGCGCCATGGACTCCTGAGCGTCTGGCGCGAGCTTGGGAGGGTCGGTCTCGCGGCCACGAAAAGCGCATGCTCGCGATCACGGAGGGGAGCACGGACGCTTCGGGTTCCTCCGCGCAGCCATTCCCCTCTCAGACGCGGAGGAGCTCCAGGACGGCGAGCACGCGGCGGTTCTCGTCGGGGGAGGGTTCGAGGTCGAGCTTCTGGAAGATCTGGGCGCAGGCCGCCTCCACCGTCCGCTCGCTGATCCGCAGCTCACGAGCGATGCCCGCGTTCGAGCGACCCTCGGCCACCAGGCCGAGGACCTCGCGTTCCCGCGCGGTGAGGCGATCCATGGCTGAGCCTTCGCGTCTCCGGCCCATCAGGCGAGCGACGATCGTGGGATCGATCACACACTCCCCCTCCGTGACGCGCTGCAGCGCATCGGTGAGGACGCCGATGTTCGAAACACGCTCCTTGAGCAGGTAGCCGAGCGCGCGAGGCTGATCCGCGAAGAGGCGTTCGGCGTAGCGAGGCTCGAGATACTGGCTGAGGAGCACGACCGCGGTGCGCGGATGCTCGGCACGAATGCGATGTGCGGCGACGATGCCCTCGTCGGCGTGAGTGGGAGGCATCCGGATGTCGACGATGGCCGCATCCGGAGCGAAGCGGGCCACCAAGTGGATCAATGCCTCACCGTCGGCCGCCTCGCCCACCACCTCGACGCCGGCATCGCCCAGCAGACGTGCCAGGCCAGAGCGCAGCAGCATGACGTCATCGGCGATCACGACACGCATGGCAGCTCCGCGCGCAGGAGAAGCCGGGTTGGGCTGGCATCCACGGTCGTCGTTCCGCCCACGGCGCCGATACGATCGGCGATCGGAAGCTCATCCCACGCGTCCAGCCCCGAGGGAGCCCAGACCTCGATCCGCACGTGAAGGCGATCGGCGAACGGCCGCGTCACTTCGACGCGGGCCTCGCGAGCGCGCACGTCGCTCGCATGCGCCAGGACAGCCAACACCACGGCATGGACCGCTATGGCGGCGTCGGGGTCGACCGCATCCTCCTTCATGGCGAGCGAGGCAGGAACATCGGCGGCTTGAACCAGGTCCTCTAGGGCTGCTCGCAAGCCGTGCGAGTGGAGGGAATCCGGGACGAGGCGGTGCGCAAGGCCACGAAGCTGCTCGAGCGCCTCGACGATCGCGGTCTGCGCCCGTTCCACCGTCGAAGCCGGGAGCCGGCTCGCGGCGGCGCTGATGTGCAGCGAGGCGCTGATGAGGCGCTGCTGTGCCCCATCGTGGAGGTCACGCTCGATCCGGAGGCGCTCCGCGTCCGAGGCGCCGACGATGCGGCGACGGGACTCCCGCACCTCCTCGAGTCGCGCCCGTGTCACCGCCTCGAGCCTGGCGTTGGCGAGGGCGACCCGTGCGCTCTGACTGAGGGCGTCGAGGGCTGGGGCTGGCGCGCCGGGAGCGAGCCACACTCGAACCGCCGGCTCGCCGCGCTCACGCAGCACCACTGCGTCATTGCTCGGTGCTCGGCCCCGGACAGGCCGGCCATCCGAATCCACCCACCGGTCCTCGCCTGGGATCGCGAACTCGACGGCACGCATCTCACGCAGCGTGCCGCCGCTAGCGGTCGTATCGTCCAGCGCGGCGACCAGCTGCTCGGCGGCTATCCGGGTCCGCCGCATCCTCCACCACGACGCCAAGACTCCCGCGGCGAGGATCACGGCGGCAGCTACCCGTGGCGCGACCTGCGCGACACCGGGAACTGGATCTGTCCAGCGCACCGCGTGCAGCGCCCAATCGGCGACTAGGAGCCCGAGACCGGCACCCGCGTACAGCCGCAGCGGACGCGGTGCCCGTCGCTCCTCAACCAGTGACCAGCCCGCGACCGCGGCTCCCGCGACGACCAGCAGCGCAGTCGCCGTGACCGCGGCGCGAGTCGTGACGAGGGAGGCCGCCGCCGGATCCGCATCGGCGCAGGTGAACACGCAGCCCGGATCAGCCAACGGATCGTAGCCGATGGCCATGAGGACCACGCCGAGCCCTATGAGTGTGTATACGGCGGTCAGCGCGCGCCGACGATCTCCCCGAAACACCGAAGCCAAGCCGACGTGCGCCGCGCCTGCGACCGCAAGCGGGCCCATGGCGTGGAGGATCGGCACCATGGCGAGGGGCACCCAGTCCCAGGCCGCCCAGGATGGCACCGCCAGTCCGACCATCCCCAACGACAGTCCGGTAGCAACGCCGGGATGCTCGGTATGAACGACCCAGGCCGCGACCACCATCGCCACCAGCCCGACGAAGCCAGCCACCGCCAGCCAGGCGGGCAGTCCCGGAGCCAGCTCGATCCCGCGCTGCGACAGCGCGAGGCCCATGACAGAGAGGGCGAGCACCGCGGTTCCGAGCGCGGCGGCCAGGGCGCCGTGCCGCGCCGCGTTCGCCCGGACGAGGGCGCCAACCCCAGCCGCGGTCATGTCGCGCATTGTGGGCCCCGAGGACGGTGTTTTCCACATGCGAGCACCGCGTCAGCCCGCTGGATCGGCGGCGGGCGCTGGATACCGTCATCGGCATCCGCCACACTGGGAGTCCGACCATGCGTACGTCATTTCGATCCGCCATGCTGGTCATCGCCAGCATGGCCCTCGTGGCTTGCGGCGCCGATGCGCCAGCAGCTGGCGCGGGGGACAAGGCCGGCTCCGGCACCATCGTTCTTCGGTTCGCCACTATCGACGGCGAGGGCAGCCCGCTGGCGCCGGGGGTTTCGGCGTTCGTCGAGGCACTCGAGTCCGAATCGGACGGCGCGTTCCGCGTCGAGGTCACCCATACCTACGGCGGTGGAGCGACGGACGCCGAATCCAGGCTGATCGAGGCCATCGCCTCCGGCGACCTGGATGGCGGCTGGCCCTCGACTCGGGCCTTTTCGCGTGCCGGCATCGACGGCCTCGACGCCATCGAGGCACCGATGACGCTCACCAGCTATGAGGCTCTTCACGCCCTCGTGTCGGGCCCCGCGGCCGAGCGGGCGCTGGCAGCCCTGGACGGCTCGGGCGTCGCCGGACTGGCGCTGGTGGTCGGCGACCTGCGGCGCCCATTCGCCGCCGATGCCTTCCTACTCGCGCCGGGCGACTGGGAGGGAATCGCGTTTCGCTCGTACAACTCGCCGGTCCAATCGGCCGCCATCGAGGCGTTGGGCGCCACGGCCAAGGATCTGAGCTTCGGCTGGGACGAGGAGGTGAGCGGCGGACGGCTCCAGGGCATCGAGACGGGAATCGGCGTCTACGCCGGGAACAGTTACTCGACGCAGCTGCCGTATGCGACCGCCAATGTGGCGCTGTGGCCCAAGGTCAACATGCTGGCCATGTCGCAGGAGCGGCTCGACTCGCTCACCGACGAGCAGCGGGGTTGGGTCGACCGCGCAGTGCAAGCAGGACTGGCAGCCTCGGCCGCGGCCGACTACGACGAGTCCTCGTCGGTCGGCGAACTCTGCGAGGCTGGGGTGCGGTTCGCCCTGGCGTCGAACGACGAGCTGACCGCGCTGGAGGAGGCCGTGCAACCGGTCATCGACGCACTCAACGCGTCGGAGGCCGACCAGGCGCTCCTCGCCGACGTGCTCGCCATCGCCGCCGACCATCCGGAGCCCGACGTGCCGGAGGTGCCGGAGGCGTGCGTCGGCGACGCGCCCGACGACCCGTTGGCCGACGTCCCGGATGACGTCTCGTCGCTACCGGACGGGCTCTACCGGACCGAGATCCGGCTCGCCGACCTGACCGCCGCCGGGGTGGACAACGGACCGGGCTGGACCGGGACGTGGACCCTGGCGATCGGGGACGGCACCTACGTCCTGACCTGCCGCGCCATAGAGAGCCCCGGCAAGGACTGCGGCAACACCACGTTCGAGGGCCCGCTGGAGGCAGGCAAGCTCCTCGGGCGCGACGACGTCGTCTACTTCGACTTCGACGAGGAGCTTATGGCGCATCTGACCGGCTGCGAGCTTCCGGCCACCGCCGAGCCCGGACACTGCTACAGCGATGACACCTACCGGGCGCGGTGGACGATCGAGGGTAACCATCTCACCTTCACCGATGCCGGAGAGGTGGCCCCGTACCACCTCACCCTGGCGAAGTGGGAGCGGATCGACCGGTAGGAACTTCCGCGGTCACCGTGGTTCCGGCTCCGGGTGGACTGACCACGCGGAGCCGGCCGCCACATGCGGCCAGTCTGTCGGCGAGGCCGCGCAGGCCCGAGCCACCCGGATCGGCGCCCCCGACACCGTCGTCCGTGACGACCGCCTCCAGGAATTCGCCTCGTCTCCGGACGTCGACCCGGACAGTCCCGGCCGACGCGTGCTTCGCCGCGTTCGCCATGGCCTCCAGGCAGGCGTAGTACAGGGCGGTCTCGGAGGTCACGTCGCCGGCCGCGTCCGGCTCGGCATGGATCTCCGCGACGAGCGGGCTGCGCGCCGCCACGTCCCGCAGCACGCGCGGCAGCCCGCCGTTCCCCAGGCCGGTCGGGCCGAGCCCGTCCACGAGCCGCATCAACTCCCCGCCCGTCCCCTCGAGCTCGCCGAGCGCGACAGCCACGGCTTCGGCGGCGTCGCCGGCCGGCGGCTCGAGGCTCGCCTCCCGGAGCGCCGCCGCTGCTTCGCCGATGCGTGCGACGACCTCGCCGCGCAGCCGGTCGGCTACCGTTGCCCGCTCGCGGTCGACCGCCGCCAGCAGGTGCAACCGCGCTGCCTCCAGCTCGGCGAGCTGCCGCTGCAGCTCCTCCTGCCCCCGCAGGTTCAAGAGTGCCAGGCGCATGGCGTCCGCGACGGCCGCCGCGGTCCGTTCATCGTCGAGCGCAGCCGATCGGTGGGCGACGGCGCCGAGTGGTGCGGGTCCATCCATGACCGGGAACCAGTGCGTCGAGGGACGTGGCGAAGCCGGCCGGCCAGCGGCGTCGGCGTACGCGTCCTCGGCCGGGTCCCATCGGTACATGCGGATGGACCGGTCACCGAGCGCATCGCCCAACATCGCCTGCAGCCCCGCCAGACCGGTCAATCCCTCCTCCTGGAGGACGCGCTGCTTGAGGTCGCTCCGATCCTCGGTGGCTCGCAGGGCGACCGGAAAGCCGATCGCCACCAGCAGCAGCACGACCGCGTACGCGACGAGGGCGACGACGGGGTCGTACCCGAATGGATCGACCGTGCGCGCGAGCCACGAGCCCCCGAGCGCCAATGACACGCCCCCGGCCGCGGCGAACGGGTACGCGGCCGGCAGGGACGACCGGCGCAGCACGGCGCGAATCGCCACGGCCGCGAAGAGCAGGGCCACGAGCCACTGTGGCACGAGGGCAACCGCCACTGGGACGGCGACCAAGAGGGTGATCCATGCCTCGGTTCCTTGTGGGCGCCCGCGCGGGAACGTGATCAGGGCTACCAGGAGAAACCCCTGGTGCACCAGCAGCGCGGCACCGACGACGGAGCCGGCCAGCCATGCCAGCCCGACCAGGCCGACCAGCACCCGCATGGGCCAGGAACCCGGCGCGAACAGGGCGCCAGCGACGAGTGCGAGGCCGACCGCGACGTCGAGCACGACGAGCCAGGAGTTCGCGTCGGGGCTGTGGAGTCCCGCGGCGGCGGCGAGCCACCCGAGCACGGCGGTGACGACGATCACCACCGGGCGGACGATCGTCCTCGCGAGCGGCTGCCGTGCATCGGGCAGGGCGGCCCTGGGGTTTTCCGCATGGCTCATGGAGGTAGCACGCTGGCGCGAGCTCCGACGCTCCGTAGCGTAGCAAGCGGCAGGGAGCGGTCCCCGCCCAGCCCAGTCACTTCGCAATGAGGAGCACGCCATGACTTCCACCAAGCGCGGGCGAACCACGGCATGGGTCGTGGCCGTCGCCCTCTTGTCGATTGCTGTGCCCCCGGCCACGCTCGCCGCCGCTCCGGCATCGCCACCGCTCATCGGCTCGTTCCCGATCGGCGGCGAGACCACTGCCCTCGAGCCCGAGAGCTCACTGTGCGGGTTCGACATCGCCGCAGCGTCGTCGGGTATTGCGAAGTTCCAGGTCTACTTCGACGAAGCCGGCGAACCCAGCAGGATCCACGTCCATGCGATGTGGACCGGGACGTTGTCCGCCAACGGCATTACGCTTACTGGCCGCCAGAGCCTCAACCAGTTCCTCGACTTCGAGGCCAGCACCGTCATCGAGGTCGGTCTCGTCTTCCGGAACTCCGGACGGGGCACGGGGGTGGCGCTCATGGACCGCGGACGCCTGGTGTGGTCCGTCGACCCCGTCACCGGCGAGTTCGCGTTTCCTCCCGTTTTCGAGGCCGGTCCGCACCCGCAGCTCCACGGCGATGTATCCGGTCTCTGTGAGGCGCTGACCGAGCGAAGGGAAGTCTGAGATGGACGAGACGGTCATTCGCGACAGACTCAGGGACCACTGGCAGTTCGAGGGCGTCGACTACGACAAATCGCACGAGATCTACCACGACGACGCCGTCCTGGAGTTCCCGCAGTCGGGCGAGCGGTTCGTCGGTAAGCAGAACTTCCTGACGTGGCGCCGAAAGTATCCGGCCAAGCTGGACTTCAAGGTCCGCCGCATCAGCCACGATGGGGACCTGTGGGTCGCGGAGAACCTCATCTCCTACGACGGCTCACCCTACATGTTCACCATCAATATCCTTCAGTTTCGCGGGGACATGATCGCCTATGAGCGCCTGTACGTCTTCGAGGGCTTCGAGCCGGCCGAATCGCGTGCGGAGTGGGCCGAACGGTTTGACCCGCTGAAGTCGCAGACGCCTCAAGAGTGGCGAAGCAGCATCGACGGCGGTACGCGTCTCGACGGTTAATCGGTCTACGGCTGCCCGGCTCCTACTGGGCCTTGCCCGCGTCGTCATCCCACTGGCCGGGGCGAACTGTGACCTGTGGTGCTAGAACGCTCCGCCCACTCTCACTCGTTGGCCCGGGCTGAGTGGCGAGCCAGACCTCCGCCCCCGACTCCCGCTGCGGCGGCTTCGTCCAGCTGCTCGGGAGGTGGCGGCCGAGCTGCTCGAGCTCGTCGCGGCCCACCGTTCTCTCGCCAAAGCTGAGGCTCTACCGTTCGGCCGCCACGCCACCGCGGCATACGGCGTAGTGAAGAACGGGCGTGTGGAAACGTCACCCAGGACGACCCGTGCGCCGATCTCTCGCCGCGACAATCTGCCTATGCGTCGTCCTCCGTTTCGCTCGATCAGGACGGCGCCCGCGCGCGACCGGCTGGGAGACCGGCCTGATCACCGTGTCGGCGGGGGCGCGATGCGATTAGGCGTGCGCTCTAGCCCAGCTCCGCCCCGCAATGGCGGCACCGACGGGCACTTGGCACCTGCGTACCACAAACGGCGCACGTCCGCGTCCCCGTGTCCTCCAAGCGAAGCAACGCTCTCTTCGCCGCTTCACGCAGGTCCGGCACGAGCGGTCGCCATCGTGCCATGGGCTCTCCCTCAGAATCCACGATGACATACCAGCCGTCGCGGTCTTTGCCGTAACCCCAGTCTGTGCTTCTAGCTATGGTCTCGGCTTCCTTGGCTGCGAATGCTCGCGAACGCTCGCTAGCGAGATTGGCAATGGACTCCAAGGCGGCTGCCGCCCGCTTGTCGCCGAGGTTGCCGAGCGCCGTGGCCGAAGAGATGACGACACCGATGTCCGCGTCGTCGAGCGCGGCGATGAGGGGCTGCACTGCGCGTGCGTCGCCGAGCCTCCCGAGCGACTCTGCTGCCGCCGCGCGCACGCTCCCGTCGCGATGTCTTAGGACGCCGATGAGGGGCTGTACCGCATCGGCTCCGAACGACACGAGCGCCCTCGCAGCACCCGCGGCCCTCAACGCGTCACCCTCGTTGAGGGAAGCGACCGTGGCTTGCAGCTGGCCGTCACGCGCCAGCTCGTCGACCTTCTCAGCGGACATGAATGATCTCAGCGACTCGGCCGCAGACAGGCGCACATCCTTGTCAGCATCCTGGAGCGCTGACATGAGCGGCTGTGCTGCCCGCGCGTCGCCAAGTCGCCCCAGTGCCTTCGCCGCCCCGCGGCGAACGTACTCGCTCTCGTCCGTGAGGGCAGCGATACTCGAATGCAACGTCCCTTCGCGGGCGACCCCGCTCCCCGGTGGGGCTACCTTCGTCAGCGCCTGAGCCACCGCTCTGCGGACGCTGGGCTCCTGCTCGGCTTCAAGGGCGCGGGCCAGCGGCTCCACCGCCCTCGGATCAGCGAGCTCCCCTAACGCCAAGGAGGCTCCCCGGCGTATCTCCGCGTCTGAGTGTCCCAGTGCCTTGATCAGGCCCCTGACATCGCGCGTGGCCTTCAGCTTCTCGATGTTGGGAGGGCCGAAGAGTGGCACCGGCGCACCTCCTGCTAGCGCCGCCGCGCGCGGTACTCGGCCAGTGCCTGCTCGGCCTTCGGCCCGCCGATGCGCTTCAAAGCCACCGCTGCAGCCTCGTCGCGCTTTCCCTTCAGCTTCTCGATGTTAGGTGGTCCAAACAGCGGCAGCGCGCACCTCATCCTGGCGCGCCGTACTCGGCGAGGGCCCGCTCGGCCTCCGGCCCGCCGATGTATCGGAGCGCAGCTGCCACTCGGCTGCGCACAGCTTCGTCCTCGTCCTTGAGGGCGACGATCAGGGGTCCCACCGCACGCCTCTCTCTGTCCCACGCGGGCACCAACGAACCCAGCGCCGTTGCCACCGTCATGCGCACTCGCCGATCGTTGTCTGTGAGGGC
>DASVEQ010000027.1:0-7539 GCA_036380455.1 Candidatus Limnocylindria bacterium
CGGGAAGACGATGTCGCGCAGGACGACATCCGCGACGGCGACCAGCGGGATGGCGATGATGCCGCCCACGATCCCCGCAATCGAGGTTCCCGCCAGCACGCCGAGGAGCACGGCGATGGCCGACAGGTTCACGACGCGCCCCTGGATGTAGGGCGTGATCACCGATCCCTCCAGCTGCTGGAGGACGACGAGCCAGGCCGCCATGAGCAGCGCGGTGCCGGGCGAGACGGTCAGCGCGACGAGCACGATCGGGCCACCGGCGATGAAGGCGCCCGCCAACGGGATCGCGGCGGTGATGAACGACAGCGCCCCGAGCGGCACCGCGAACGGCACACCGAGCACCCACATGCCCACGCCCGACCCGACGCCGATGATCGCCATGACCAGCAGCTGCCCACGGACGTAGGCGCCGAGGCGCAGGAGGGCGTTGCGGGAGACGCCGACGACCGCCTCGCGGTCGCGCTCGGCGACGAACTCGAGGACCCAGGCACGGGCGCGGTCGCGCTCGATGAGCATGAGCGCCGAGAGGAAGACCACGACGATCGTGTTCGTGAGGATCGAGGCCAGCGTCAGCGGCACCGACAGCAGCGAGCCCAGCTCCGGCGCCGCATCCTGCGCGCCCTCGGTGAGGGTGTCGACGATGTCCTCCCCCGTCCCCGCGCCGGCGATGCCGTCGATCAGGGAGATCGTGCCCGTGCGGAGCGAATCGGCGATGTTCGGCAGGTCATCGGCGAAGTCGACGACGCCGCGCACGAGCGGCGGAAAGATCAGGAAGAGGACGAGCACGAAGACGCCGATGAGGAGCGCGTAGGACGCCAGGACCGCCAGGATCCTCGGGAGGAGACGCTCAAGGAAGCGGACGACGCCGTAGAGGCCGGCGGCGAGCAGGATGGCCAGGAAGATGAGGATGAGGAGCAGCCGCAGCTGGTAGAGCAGGTACGCGGCGAGCACCACCCCGACCACCACGAGGCTGGCGCGGAAGGTGATGCCGGCGACGCTCCGCGGCTCCTCCGGCTCCGCCACGACCACGGCAGCCGTCGGAGCGGGCTTCGCGGTCAGGCGCCCGACCGTACCCCGCCACAGGGCACGCGGCACGCGCGCGAGGAATGACAGGAGCCGGTTGATCATGGGGCCGATGCATTGTGCACGGTCAGTCCACGGTCAGGAGCCGCGGCTGACCCCGTAGACCTCGGCGCGTGGAAGGCGGGCCGCCTCGTCCTGCGGGCGCACGTGCTGCGTGGCCGGGCGCAGGGCCACCGGCTTGTCGGCCGGCGAGCCACCCTCGCGGTCGATGAGCCAGCGCAGGCCGATGGCGGTCAGCGTCGCGCCGCCCGCGACGCCGGGCTCGATGAACGGCACGACGACCATCTGGCGGCGGCCGAGGTCCTCGACCGCCAGCTGGACCCGGACCGGGTCGACGCCGAGCTCATCGGCCAGCGGGAGGAGGTCGACCGTCCGGTTCGGCTGCTGGCGGAGCGAGCGGAGGATGGCCGCGTCGAGCTGCGCGTCGTCGATCGGCGCATCGGTGGCGGAGGGCACCGTGGCGACGGCGCCCGCCTCGGCGGTCGAGGGGACGACGGTGGTATCCGGGTCGCCGGGCTCGACGGGCTTGCGGCGGGTGCGCTTCGTGGTCATCGGGCGACAGGATAGCAAGGGCGACGTAGACTGCGGCGGCCATGGCCGAGATCGACCCCTACGCGGTCCTTGACGTCCCCCGGACGGCGACCCGTGAGGAGATCGCCCGGGCCTACCGGCGACTGGCGAAGCAGCATCACCCCGATGCCGGCGCGCCGCCAACCGCGACGATGAGCCGCGTCAATGAGGCCTGGTCCGTCCTCTCGTCGCCGCTCCGCCGGGCGCGATGGGACCGCGACCACGCCGTCGTCCATCCCCCGCATTGGGCGGCGACCCCGGCAAGCCCGCGCACCTCCACGCGCCCCCCACCTCCCGCGGCCGCCGGCCCGGCGTCGGTCCGGGATTCGGGCTGGCTCGCCGCCATCGTGGCGGGGGCGCTCGTCGTGGGCACGGTGGTCGTGGGGATCGCCTTCGCGGCGGGAGCCCAGGGGGACCCGACGAGCCGGGTGGCCCTCGACGGCATGAGCGTCGCATTGCCGGAGGCCTGGCGGAGCTTCGCGGGTGACGACACGGATGCGGACGGCCACCGCGTGCTCGCCCACCTCGCCAGCTACCAGATCGCCGAGAGCGAGCGGTGCCTGGCCTTCGACGATCCCTGCCCGATCCAGCCGGCCTCGGTGCCGCCGGGCGAGGCATCGGTGGTGATCACGGCCTGGGAGGGCGGTACGCCGCCGGTGCCGGACCCGATCCTCGCGCGCCCATTCGGGCGCGATGCGGAGCGGATGATCGGCGGGAAGGCCGCGGCTTTCGAGCTGCGGCGGATCGAGGATGGCGCGATCGCCTGGTGGCAGCTCAGCCCGCCCGGCTTTCCGGACCGATGGATCGAGGTGAGCGCATTCCTCGGTGGCGGCCGCTTCGAGCAGGATCGCGGAGTGCGTGCGATCGACGAGATGCTGCTCACGCTCCGCTTCACCGACTGATCGGAGCCGGCGGACCGGACGAAGGTACTGATGCCGGTGGCGGTGCCCGAGCGCACCATGGAGCCCATGGCATCGGCCGGGTCCCCGGCGACCACCGTCGCTGACCCTCTCGCAGCGCCCCGACCGTCGGCGACCGCGATCGTCGACGTGCCCTCCCTCGCGCTGTTCGCCGGCACCGCGGTCGCGTCCTTCCTCGCGGCGCGCCTGAGCCTCCTCTTCGTCCTCGAGCCGCAGCAGGTGCCGGGCATCTGGCCGCCGGCCGGCATCGCGCTCGGCCTGCTCCTGGTCGTGCCCATCCGCCGATGGCCCGCGGTCCTCGCCGGCGTGGTCGCGGCGACCATTGCGGCCCACCTCGCCGCGGGGACGAGCCCGGCGCTGACAGCCGGATTCACCGTCGCGGCCGCCGCCGAGCCGCTCCTCGGCGCGGCACTGCTCCGTCGGGCAGGCTTCACGTCGCTGGCCACGCTCCGCGAGGTCGGCCAGTTCCTCGTCCTCGGCGTCGTCCTGCCCGCGCTGGCGGGCGCCCTGGTGGGCGCCGCATCGGTCGTGCTCGGAGCCGATGCGCCGTTCGTGCCGGCTGTGGGCACCTGGGCCTTCGCGCACGGTGGGGGTGCCCTGGCGATCGCGCCGCTCGTCCTCCTGCTCGGCCGTCCGCAGCTGGCACCGGTGACGCGCCGGCGCGCCGCCGAAACCGTCGTCGTCGGCCTGGCGCTCATCGCCGCGACCGGGATCGCCTTCATCCCGCTGCCGATCGACCTCCAGCCGAGCGGGTACACGGCCTTCCTCGTGTGCGTGATCGCGGCCGTCCGGTTCGGCCTGGGCGGCGCCGCGGTCGCAACGGCCGTCGTGACGGCCATCGCCACCGCCGGCACGCTCGCCGGGTACGGGCCGATCGCGTTGCTCGGCGCCGCGCCCGGGGTCCAGATGGGTCATCTCCATGTCCTCGTGACCGTGGCCTTTCTCGTCTCGTTCGTCACTGCGGCGGCGATGGCGGAGCGGCGATCGATCGCCGACGACCTCGAGTCGCAGCGCGAGCTTGAGGCCGCTCGCGCCGCGATCAGTGAGCGACTGACAACCTTCGCCCGCGAGATCGCGCGCTCGCTGGACGCCGATGCCCTCTTCCAGCGGATCGTGCAGGCCGCGGTCGGGGTCATCCCGGCCGATACCGCCCGGTTCTCGATCGCCATCGGCGACGCGGGGACGCATCGGATCGTCGCCGCCGTCGGCGCTCCGGGCGCGATCGGCCGCACGGTCGAGCCGGGACAGGGCGTGACCGGAGCGGTGATGCGCGACGGTCGAGCGGTGGTCCGTGAGCGGATCGAGCCGTGGGAGCGCGTCAGCTCGCCCCGGGACGTCATCCCGGATGCGCCGCTCACCGCGGCCGTTGCCCCGGTCGTCATCGACGGATCGGTCGTCGCGACGCTCGCGCTCGCGCGTCTCGACCTCGAGTCGCCCTTCCGAAGCGACGAGGTGCGGGCCCTCGAGATGATGGCCGAGCTCACGGCGATCGCGATGGGCAATGCGGTCGAGTTCGGCAAGGCGCAGGACCTCTCGATCCGCGACGAGCTCACCGGGGTGCCGAACCGCCGTTACTTCATGACCTCGTTCGCCCAGCTCTCCGCCCAGCGCAGCCGGCTCGCGCCCGAGGCCCGCGTCCCGGTCTCGGTGATCATGTTCGACCTCGACCACTTCGGACCGGTGAACAAGGAGCGCGGCCACGCCACCGGGGACGTCGTCCTGTTCGAGTTCGGGCGGCTCCTGGCGGGACGCCTGCGGATGGCCGATGTCGTGGCGCGATACGGCGGGGAGGAGTTCGTCGCCGTGCTGGTCGGGACCGCGCGGGACGACGCGATGCGTGTCGCAGACGAGATCCGCGCCGCGTTCGAGGCCACGCCGATGATCGGCTCCGACGGCCAGCAGATCCGCTGCACCGTCAGCGCTGGTGTCGCCACCGTCGATGCAGCCGAGGCATCCCTGGAGTCACTCCTGCCCACCGCCGACGTGGCCCTCTCGATGGCCAAGCGCGCGGGGCGCAACACGGTCTCCGCGGCCTAGTTCCCGGCTCTGACCGCCGCGTCGCGCCGCTGTCAGCCGTTATAGCGTTACTGCTATATCCGGTGACAGTCTCGGGACGCCGTGGCGGAGTCACCGGCCAGTTGAGTGCCGCTTCGGACCCGCGGATGGGACGACGACGCCGGGAAGCGCCCCTGTGACACCAAGGCCAAGCCATCGGGCTGAGATGTGCCCAGACCGCCGCTTGGCGCCCCAGCGTGAGCTATCCTCCGCGCCAAATCAGTGCGGGGGACCGGAGGTCGGTGTGGACATCGCGGGTGATCTGCGAGCGCGCACGCGGGGAGAGGTGTTGGCGCCGCGGGATGGCGGGTACGAGGCAGCCCGCGGGGCGTACAACGCATTGGCCACCGGCCAGCCCGCCTACATCTTCCGCCCGGCAGACGTGCCCGACATCGTGGCGGCCGTCAGGTGGGCCGGGGAAGTCGACCTCCCCATCGGCGTCCGCGGAGGTGGCCACAGCGTGGCCGGACATTCTTCGCCGAACGGTGCGCTCCTCGTCGATCTCTCGCGTTGGCGTGGTGCCGACGTCGATCCTGTCGCACGCACGGCGGAGGCGCTCGCTGGATCCCGCCTGATGGACCTGGACGCGGCGACTGCCGCGTACACCCTTGCGGCTCCTTCGGGCACGTTCGTCGACACCGGCATCGGCGGCCTGACGCTGACCGGCGGCATTGGCTGGATCCTGGCCTCGCAGGGATTCGCATGCGACGCTCTCATCGGGGCCAGGATGGTGACGGTCGACGGCGACGTCATCGACATCGACGATCAGCACGAGCCGGAACTCCTGTGGGGCCTTCGCGGAGGCGGCGGCAACTTCGGGATCGTTACGCATCTGCGGTACGCACTGACGCCCGTGCCGCGCATGTTCGGGGGAGCGCTCCGCTTTCGCGGTGCCGGTCTCCGCGACGTGATCATGCGCGTGTTGGAGATCGACGCGACGGCACCCGACGAGCTCGTTCTGGCGATCGTTGCGTGGCGCGGAGAGGACGGCTCGCCGGGGATCTCGGTCAACTTCGCGTGGCGCGGTGACCCGGACGCCGGGGCCGCCGCCGTCCGCGCCCTTACCGACCACCCGGCTCTTTTCGAGACGGACGTCAAGGCAATGGGTTGGCTCCAGCAGCAGGCTCAATATGAGCCGATCCCGTTCGGTCTTCGCCAGTACTGGAAGGGCCATCTCGTCGGCAAGCTGGACGAGACCCTGGCGGATGCGCTGATCGCGGCGGCGGCCGATGCAGGCGGAGAATCCTTCTGTCTCGTTGAGCTCATCCACGGCGTGGCCCACCGCATCCCAGAGGCCTCGGCGGCATTTGGCGGGCGAGCGGCCGTTGCCAATGTGACGGCGCTCGCCATCTGGGATGACGCGGAGGCCGACGAGCGGGAGGTCGCCTGGGCGCGCCGCATGGCCGACTCAGTGGCGCATCTCTCGCTTCGAGGCGGTGGGTACCTCAATTATCCCGAGCTCGATCAGACGGCTGGGCGAGTCGCTGCAGCATTCCCGTCGGCGACCTGGGACCGGCTGCGGCAGCTCAAGCGTCGACTCGATCCGGCCAACCGGCTCCGCTTCAACGCCAACATTCCACCGGCCGACGGCTGAAGGCGTTCGACTTTACCCGTCAGAGCCGGCCGCAACGCGGTCCCCGGCTCTGGCCGCCGCGTCGCGGCGCTGTCAGCCGTTATCGCAGTACTGCTATTTTCCGTGACAGCGGCTGCCGGCGCCCCGCGCAGCGTATATCCCGTATATACACGGGCGGCACCAACCCTAGGCGATCCGCTCCTCCACGCCGGGCCGCAGCTCGACCGTCACCGGCACGCCGGCGGCCTGACGAACCACCTCGGCCAGGCGGTCGTCCCAGGCCACCCGGTCGGGCAGTCGAACCTGGCGCACGGCACCGGCCACCGAGAGGTTCAGCACCACCGGCAGCGGGCCGGGCCGGCTCCCAAGCGCACCCTTGACCGATTCGATGGCACCCAGCAGCCGATCCGTGGGCACATCGTCGCCGAGCGACACGGCCACCATCGCCGCCGAAGCCACCGGGGCGGCCTGGAGCGGCACGGCGTCGCGTGGAGCCGGCGGATCGTCGCCCCGGGCCGGTGCGCCGACGGTGGCCGACAGCTCCTCGCCGCGACTCTCGACGACCGCCAGCGCCACGGGCGGGGCAGGCTCGACGGCCACCGGCTGGCGCGGCGGCCCGGACCACACGCCCTGCACCCGCTCCTGCTGCGGCGAGCCGTTCGCGCCCCAGCGCCGACCTCCGCCACCGCCGCGGGCCGCCAGCAGCCGATCCCGTTCGGCGCCGAAGGCCACTGGTCCCATGCGCACGGCATCGTCCCAGGCCCACACCGCCTCGCACAGGACCTGCGGCGTCTCGTCGCGGCGGTCGATCCGGCCGGAGACGAGCACGACGGCGTCATCGGCCCAAGACTGGGCGGTCTGCTCGAACACCTTGGGGAAGACGACCACCTCGACGGATCCGGTGAGGTCCTCGATCGTCGGCACCAGCATGGTCGACCCGGCCTTGGTCAGGATGCGGCGCGAGGAGGCCACGATCCCGCCGATCGTCACCTTCGACTGATCCTCCTCCTCTGCGAGGTCGGCGACGTCCGCGGTGACGTACTCGTGCATCTCGGTCGCGATGTCGCCCAGCGGGTGCTCCGACAGGTAGAGACCGATGAGCTCCTTCTCCCACCGGAGACGCTCGCGCTTCGGGATCTCGTCGCCGCCATCGAGGAAGGAGACCGACGTCTCGGCCGGCAGGGCGAACAGGTCGAACAGGGTGGACTGGCCGGCGGCGACGTCCCGCTGGTGGCGCTGGCCGTTCTCGAGCGC
The DNA here is from genome assembly GCA_036380455.1 of Candidatus Limnocylindria bacterium. Classification (GTDB taxonomy): domain Bacteria; phylum Chloroflexota; class Limnocylindria; order QHBO01; family QHBO01; genus JACDBZ01. The sequence goes on from DASVEQ010000027.1 coordinate 7,456, forward strand.
GCTGTCCAGGGCCGCGAGAAGCGCACCGGCGGTGCCGAGCGACGCCATGGCATTGGCCTTGATGAGCGACTCCACCACGCGACG
>DASVEQ010000028.1:0-8888 GCA_036380455.1 Candidatus Limnocylindria bacterium
ATGCCGCGCAGGAAGAAGGAGCCAGAGCGCCGCCGGGGCGCGGTCGTCGTGCGCGGCGGGCACGCCCCCGACAAGGCGACCGAGGACCAGAAGCTCCTCCGCTCTCGCGAGCCGATCCCGGGCTTCCAGGAGACCGATACCTGGCGCACCCTGCGGATCATGGGCGAGTTCGTCGAGGGCTTCGACGCGCTCGCCGAGGTGGGCCCGGCGGTGAGCATCTTCGGATCGGCGCGCATCGGTCGACGCAACCGCTACTACGGGGCCGCGCGACGGCTCGCCGCGGCCCTGGCGAGGCAGGGATTCGCCATCATCACCGGCGGCGGCCCGGGGATCATGGAGGCGGCGAATCGGGGCGCCAAGGAGGCCGGCGGCGTCTCCATCGGCTGCAACATCGAGCTTCCCTTCGAGCAGGGGCTGAACGAGTACGTCGACCTGGGCATGGAGTTCCGGTACTTCTTCGTCCGCAAAGTGATGTTCGTGAAGTACGCGGAGGCCTTCGTCATCTTTCCGGGCGGTTTCGGCACCCTCGATGAGCTGTTCGAGGCGCTGACCCTCATCCAGACCGGCAAGGTCGAGCACTTCCCGGTGGTGCTCTACGGGAAGGACTACTGGGAGGGCATGGTGCAGTGGATCCGCGAGAAGCCGCTCTACGAGGAGAAGGTCAGCCCGGAAGACCTCGACCTGGTGACGATCACGTCGGACATCGACGAGGCCTGCGAGGCGATCACCCGCCACCATCGCTCGCGTACCCAGGAGCGCAAGGAGGCCGCCTCGCAGCAGGCGACGAAGGAGGCGGTGCAGGATGCGGCATCCGGGAACGCGTCGCCGTGATGGATGCGATCCAGGCAGGACGGGCTGCTTCGAGCTGATCGGGGTCACACCGCTGACGGCCACGATCCGCGCGGTAGGCGCAGATCGGCCGTAGAGCGGCCGTCGCAGCCGGTCCGGTGTGCCGTGGCGGCACGCAACGGACACCGAGTGAGTCGCCAGGCTCGAGGAAACGCAACCCTGATGGCGGCGATGTGCCCCGACGGCACAGACAGCGCAACCGCTGGCTCTCGTCCCACGCTTCCTTCGCCGATGCGTGCCGCTGCGGCACACGTGTTGGCTGCGGGCGCGCCGGTGCTCAGGTCGGGCGGAGCTCGCGCGGGAGCGATCGCATCGGAGCGGAGGGGCGTCGGTCACCGGCAGGGGAGACGGTGGCGGGCCCGACCGGGTTCGGACCCGCGTTTCAGCGTCGCTCCAACGATCCGTATCCCGATCGCAGGCCGCGACCAATGGGAGAAGGTTGCTCAGGAATCGGCGTAAGAGGTCACGTCCCCAGGGACGCGACTTGCTACGTGCGCAGTGCCACTATCAGGTCCCCTCCTCCTGCAGGGCATACGCCACCGCGCGCTCGACCTCCATCCCACGTCCTTCCTGGTACAGACGCTCGGCGGTGGCTTCATCCAGGAAAGAGCTGGCGGCTCCCCTTACGTCGCCCACCATCTGGACCTCGAGCGGTGATGCCTCCCCTACGCGTTCTCGAAGGGCGTCCGAAGCCCCCGCCAGACGGATCGCCCGCTCGTGTTGTCCGCGAAACAGGGCGAGGTCCGCGAAGGCGTTCATGCCCGAGGCCGCCAGTCCCATGAGGTCATGACGCTGGGCGGCGGTCAGGCTTGCGCGGAACCGCTTCTCGGCGGCCTCGTCGTTCCCCTCGATCCTGTCGACTCCACCCACCAGGCGCTCCGCGAAGCCGATCCAGTACGCGTCACGCAGGTCTTCGAACGTCGCCAGCGCCTCTTCCCAGTGCTCCCGTGCCAGGTCGGGCCGGCCCTCAGCGCCCGCGAGCATCCCGAGGCCCAACGTGCATTCGCCCGCCTTCTGCCTGTTGCCCAGGGCGATGTGGAGCTCCCTCGCTTCCTCAAGGGAAGCGCGCGCCACGTCCGCCAGGCCGGCCTGAAGCTGGGCAAAGCCGAACTCCTCCAGCGCATCGGCGATCCCTCGAGGATCGCCGAGGTCGCGATAGGTCGCGATGGCTTCCTCGGCCAGGCGCAGATATTCATCGGTCTCGCCTGTCCATGCCCGCAGATCCGCCGCGGCGGTCAGAGCCCGAGCTCGGAGGAGCGTGGTTCCACGGGCGCCCGGCATCGCGAGGACCTCGTCGAGCAATCGCACCCCCTCGGGGACGTGAGCCCCGAGGCGCCAGAATTCCCGCAGAGCCGCGCCGAGCCGTAGGCCCAGCTCGGCCTCGCCCGATTGCAGCATCCAGCGCAGCGCGGCGCGAAGGTTGTCGTGGTCTTGTTCCAGCCGGCGGGTCCACATGGCCTGCTCGGGGCCGAACAGCGCCTCGGACGCTCGCTCGGCGACCCGGGTCCAATGCTCCGCATGGCGCTGGCGGATGGCCGGTTCCTCTCGAGACTCGGCCAGCCGCTCGAGCCCGTACTCGCGGATCGTCTCGAGCATTGCGAAGCGCGGCTCACCTCCCTCCGTGTCCAGGCTCCGCACGAGATTCTTGTCGACAAGCGAGGCGAGTACATCCAGGGTGTCGTGGCCAAGCTCGCCATTCGGGTTGGCCACCGCTTCCACCGCTTCCAGGTCGGACCCGCCGGCGAACACCGACAGGCGTGAGAACATTCGGCGCTCAGCCTCATCGAGCAGTTCGTAGCTCCACTCGATGGTCCGACGCAGCGTGCGCTGGCGCTCCGGCACCTCCCGGTCCTGCGTGCTGAGCAGAGGGAGACGCTGCTCGAGCCGTGCGAGCAGCTGTTCCGGGGAGAGAAGCTTTACCCGGCCGGCCGCGAGCTCGATAGCAAGGGGGAGGCCATCGAGGCGAGCCGTGATCTCGGCCACCGTCCGCGCGTTGTCGACGGTGACGTGGAACCCCGGGCTGCGTGCGGCGGCGCGCTCGACGAAGAGCGCAACGGCCTCGAGCCGCATCAGGGCTTCAAGCTGTGGCAGCCGGTCCGGATCGGGTAGCACGAGGGGCGGAACCGGGAACTCCTGCTCCCCGTACAGGTGCAGGGGCACCCGGCTGGTGACGAGCGCGGTAACGCCGGGCGCGACGCGCAGCAATGGCTCGAGCACGTTCGGTCCAGCGCCCGTGACCTGCTCGAAGTTGTCGAGCAGGAGGAGGAGCTCTTTGGCACGCAGGTGATTCGTGAGTGTTTCGAGCACACCGTGCCCCGGCTCGACGCGCACGCCGACGGCATCGGCGATCTCGGTCGCCACGAGCTCAGACTCAGTCACGGCGGAGAGGTCCACGAAGGTCACTCCGTCGCGGAAATCACTCATGGCATCCAAAGCGACTTGCAGGCCCAGTCGCGTCTTGCCCATCCCCCCGGGGCCGGTGAGTGTGACGAGGCGGTGCGAGGCGAGAAGCTCGCGAATTCGCGCATTTTCGTCCCCGCGACCGATGAACCGTGTCAGCTGGGCAGGCAGGTTGTCGGGTCGGGCATCGACGGTCCGCGGCGACGGGAAGTCCTGTTCCAGTCCCTCGATCACCAGCTGGTGCAGACGTTCGGGCTGCAGGAGATCCTTGAGACGATGCCGGCCTAGGTCGCGCAGCTCCGTCCCGGACGGCAGGCTTCGCTCGACAATTGCCCGCGTGGCGTCCGAGAGGAGGACCTGACCGCCGTGCGCTGCCGCTGCGATCCGCGCCGCCCGGTTGACATCCAGCCCCACATAGTTGTCGCCGCCCAGGACCCCTTCGCCGGTGTGCACCCCCATCCGTACGCGCACGGCGTCCTCGTCGGACGATCCGGTAGCGGCGAGCTCGCGTTGGGCCTGAGCCGCGGCGCGCAACGCGCCGCTCGGCGTGGCAAAGACTGCGAAGAAGGAGTCGCCCTCGGTGCCTACCTCGTGACCATCGGCACCATCGATGGCGGCCCTGATGATGGCGTCGTGCCGCTCCTGGAGCTTCCCGTAGCGCTCTCCGAGTCGCTCGAGCAACCGGGTCGAGCCTTCGATGTCGGTGAACAGGAAGGTGACGATCCCGATCGGCAGGTCTCGCATGTCCGCTCCAGTCCAAAGCCGATGAGGGCGGCTTTCGGACATGGTACAGACCGCGCGAGCGGTCGCCGTCTGCTCGCATTCCGCAGACAGTCGGGCTCAGAACGAAAGGCCGAAACGACTGCTCGCTTAACGAGCAAGCGCTTGGTGGCGGGCCCGACCGGATTCGAACCGGCGATCTCCAGCGTGACAGGCTGGCATGTTTGGCCACTACACCACGGGCCCGCGGCGGTGACACGGTGGCGGAGCATAGCATAGGCCGCCGATCGCTTCAGGTGGCCGATCCGGCCCGCTTCTCCGCCACCAGGCGCGCCGCGATGAGGCCGTAGCCGAGCGCCGCCACCACTGCCAGGCCGCCTGCGGCGAGGAGCAGCACCGCTGATGCGGGCGCCGCGATCGCGCTCGTGAAGGCCGCGGCGGCGAGGGCCACGAAGGTCATGGCCATCAGGGTGGCCAGCAGGATCCCGGCGCTCCAGGCGATCGGCCGTCGGGCGCGGAGGCCGGCCAGGACGGCGACGTGGATGGCCGCTCCGATTCCGAGGCCGGCGGCGACGGCAACGATCGCGCCGCGGAGCGCCTCGGTGTCGATCGAGAGCGGTGGAAGGGCGCGCTCGAGGGTATCGGTGCCGACTGCGGCGACGGCTGAAGCCCCCACGGCGCTCGCCGCCCAGACGATCGCGGCGGCGAGCAGGAGGGCGCGGGCCACGCCGCCGCTCAGCGTCGGGGGCGGAGCAGGAGGATCGACGCCACGCCGAAGACGAGCGCGGCGACCGTCAGCGCGATCGCGATCACCGGGTCCGGCGGGCGGCTCGTCATGGCGAGCACCGTGGCGAGCGCGGCCAGCCCCGCGGCCACGGCGGCCAGGATCCCGGTCGCGAGCCTCGACCGACGCACCGCCCCGAAGACGGCGATGCCCCCCGCCGTGAGCGCCATGCCGAGGACGAGGATGCCGACCCCGGCCAGCGCCGGTGCCACGGTCAGGGATCCCACGTCGGGCGGTGGGCTGCTCCCGTAGCGCGCGCCGATCGTGAGCGCCATGGCCACGATCCCGATGCCGGTGATCACCAGCGCGACGCCACCGACCACGACGGCCACGGTGGCGGCTGCGGTCGCCTCGCCGAGGTGCTCGGGCGCGAGGGTGTGGTGGGTCCGTCCGCGGGCGCCCGCACTGGACGCGGCGCGGATCGGTCGTCGGCTGGTCATCGGCGACGGATTGTACGCGGTGGCTCGGGATCGGTGCAGGCGGCCCGTATACTCCGCCCAGCGATGCCCTATGAGCTGCCGCCGGATCCGAGCACCGCGCGCCGCACCCGCGTCACGCAATGGGTGACCTTCGCCCTGGCCGGACTGCTCGTGGCGCTGGTGGCCTACTTCGCCTACGTCGGGTACGAGGGTTCGCGCCAGTTCACCGATGCGCCGGCACCGAGCGCCGACTGCCGCACGCCGGCGACCCTCGAATGGGAGTACGAGGCGATCAACTACGACCAGGCCGGAGACGCCGCCCTCGCCGAGGAGGCCGATCCCCGCACCTGCACGGCACGCGGGGCGGTGGCCGGCGACGCGGTCACCGGTCCGGGAGGGGTGGGCCTGGCGGGCTGGTACATCCCCGCCGGCTCGGGGGCGCCGGCGGCGGCACCGACGGTGATCCTGGCCCACGGCTGGGGGAGCAACAAGAGCGCGATGCTGGAGCGCGCCGCGATCCTCCACGACCGCTACCACCTCGTCCTGCTCGACTTCCGCAACCACGGCCAGAGCGCCGAGGCAGACACGACGCAGGGCGTCCGGGAGTCCGGAGACGTGCGGGCGATGATCGACTGGCTGGAGTCGACGAAGGGGCCCGATCGGATCGCGGTGCTGGGCGCGTCGATGGGCGGCGCGAGCTCGCTGGCGGCCGCCGTCCGCGACGACCGGATCGACGCCGTCATCGTGGAGTCGACCCACGCCACCCTGGCGAACGCGATCCAGGCGCGGCTCGACCTCGCGGGCTATCCCCTCTCGATGCCGGGGAGCTGGGCGATCCTCCTCGGGTCGCTCGTGCGCACCGGCGAGGACGCGAGCTCGGTCGACCCGATCCAGGCCGTCGCCAGGCTCGACGAACGGCCGGTGCTGCTCGTCTACGGAGCCCTGGACGACTCGATCGGCCCGACCGATGCGGAGGACATGCGCGCGGCAGCGGCCGGCGCCGGGATCGATGTCGAGCTCCATGTCTGCGCGGACGCCGGCCATGACCGTGCGCCGGAGGCCTGCCCGCTGGACTACCCCGGATGGGTGCTAGGCTTCCTCGAGCGCGCCATCGCCGATCCCGGCTGAGCCGCTTCCCCCTCGCCCGCCCGAATCCGATGCCGCCGCCGGCTCCCGGCGGCGGACCAGCTGAGGTACCGCACCCGATGACCACGGCACCCTCCGATGCCGACGCTCGCTTCGATCGGACGATCGACCGCTGGTTCCGCGACCAGCTCGCGATGCGGCCGGAGGTCGCGACCTTCTTCGGCCTGCACGAGCACGACGGCGACCTGTCGTCGGGTGGTCGGGACGCCGTGGACGAAGAGATCGCCTTCTATCGGCGCACCATCGACGAGCTGTCGGCGATCGATCCATCTGAGCTGACGGCGGAGCGAGCCCTGGACCGGGACCTCGCCATCCACCAGGCGCGGCTCGGCCTCTACTGGCAGTCCGAGTACCGGACGTGGGCGGGATCGTCGGAGGCGGCGAGCCACATCGGCGAGTCGCTCTTCCCGCTCTTCACGCGCGACTTTGCGCCGCTGGACGATCGGCTGACGAGCATCGCCTCCCGGCTCGAATCCGCACCCCGCTACATCGCCGAGTCGCGCGAGCGAGTGACCGAGCCGGTGCGCGTGTGGACGGAGATCGATCTGAAGTCGACCGAGATGCTGCCCGGATTCCTCGATACGATCTTGGCCGCCGCGCGCTCGGAGGCCGCCGACGAGAACATCACGGCCAGGCTGAACGCGGCCGTCGATGCCACGAAGGCGGCGCTGGCCGACCATGCCGGCTGGCTGCGCGACGACGTGCTGCCGCGCGCCACGGCCGACTGGAAGGCCGGCCCGGAGCGCTTCGAGGAGATGGTCCGGCTCCGCGAGCTCGAGGCCGATGGCGACCAGATCCTGGCTGTCGGCGAGGACCTGCTCGTGACCGAGAGGGCGGCGCGGGAGGCGCTGCTGGCCGAGATCGAGCCCGGTGCGTCGGCGGCCGAGGTGGCCGACATCGTGAAGGACGATCACGCCACCACCTTCGCCGAGTCCCTGCACGAGTACCGCCAGTCGATGGACGCGGCCCGCGCGTTCGTCGTCGAGCACGGGTTGGCCACCCCACCGGCGGAGGATCACCTCAACGTCATCGAGACGCCGTCGTTCGTCCGGCACCTCATCCCGTTCGCCGCCTATTACGATCCCGCGAAGTTCGACCCGTCCCCTGTCGGCACGTACATCGTCACCCCGCCCGCGTCGCCGGAGATGATGCGCGAGCACAACCGCTCGTCGATCTCCAACATCTCGGTCCACGAGGCGTATCCCGGCCATCACCTCCAGCTGTCGGCGGCGATCACGAATCCGTCGCTGGTCCGCCTCTTCTCCGGCGCTCCGGAGTTCGCGGAGGGCTGGGCCTTCTACTGCGAGCGGATGATGAAGGAGGCCGGCTTCGACGACACCCCGAAGGGCTGGTACATCGTCCACACCGATGCGATCTGGCGCGCCACCCGGATCATCCTCGACGTCCAGCTCCATCGTGGGCTCATCGGCTTCGACGACGCGGTCGATCGGCTCGTGGCGGAGACCGGCTTCGAGCGACCCGCGGCGCTGGCCGAGGTGAAGCGCTACACCTCGACGCCGACCTACCAGCTGTCGTACCTCTTCGGCCGGCACATGATCGAGAAGCTCAAGGCCGAGGTGCAGGCCCGGGAGGGCCGCGACTTCGAGATCCGCCGCTTCCACGACACGCTCATCTACGGCGGGACGATGCCAGTCAGCTACGCCCGCCGCCTGTTCGACCGGAACGGCCGATGAATCGCCCGATCCTCGCCATCGTCGTCACCCTGATGGTCACGGCCTGCAGCAGCGAGCCGAGCCCGACGCCAAACCCTCCATGCCCGACCGAGCCGCCGACATCGGTCTCTGCCCAGGCGTCCCTCGAGGGGGCCGCAGTCGCAACGGTCAGCGTCAGCGGGGCCGTCGAGGGCAGCTTCGACATCGAGCTCCTCGGCGATGCCGCCCCGCTGGCCACCGCAAATTTCGTCGACCTGGCGCGCTGCGGCTTTTATGACGGCATCACCTTCCACCGGGTGCTCGCCGGCTTCGTCATCCAGGCCGGCGACCCACAGACGAGGACGAACCAGGGCGACTTCCAGGGGCTCGGGACGGGAGGTCCGGGCTACGCGTTCGAGATCGAGCCCCCCGCCGACGGCCTCCGGTACGACCCGTACGTGGTCGCGATGGCGAACGACACCCGGGCGAACGGGAGCCAGTTCTTCATCGACCTCGTCGACCTCGACGACGCGCTCCGACAGGCCGGGGTCTACACGATCTTCGGCCGGGTGGCGACGGGCACGGAGGTGATCGACGAGATCGCGACCGTGCCCGTGAACGACCCTCGAATCGGCCTCCCGCTGACGCCGGTCGTGATCGACTCGATCGTCGTCTCCGCCGGCGCGGAACCGTCGCCGGGCGAGTGACGTGGCTCCCCGACCGCTTTGCTTTGTAAAGGAATCTAAACCTCCGAAACCCTTGTCTAAAGGGAACAGACGGTCTATTCTCTAGGGGCTGTTCGCACAGCGATTCACTACTGGTCGCAAGGCCATGGGTAGGTTAGGGTTAGGGTAGTACGGGAAACCGTGCGTGAAAGATGCCCTTGCGATTAGCGAATCCGGCAGCACTGAGGGCCCC
>DASVEQ010000029.1:0-8966 GCA_036380455.1 Candidatus Limnocylindria bacterium
TGGATGACGTGGTAGAGCCGGGCGCCGACGACCGCGAGGATCATCACCAGCAGCAGCATCGCCCAGCCGTCGTCCGGATCCTCGTTCAGCCATCGCGCGACGCGCGTGCCGAGCAGGCCGCCGATCAGGACGGCGCCGGCGATGATGATCCCGTACCAGTGCAGCTGGAGCGGGCCGATCTCGAAAGCGACGGGGTCGATCACCGGCCGATTCTACCGCCGATGGTCATCCACCCATTGCGGGGCCACCACCGGGCAGATCGATGACCACGTAACGGCCGCTGAGCGGAGCGGTCGACCGGCCGCCGAGACCGGCAGATCCCGGCTGGCACGCGTGACACAGATACCCCTCCTGGCCGGCCACGGTATCCCGTGCTCGTTTGCGCGCCCCGAAGAGCGTGGTCCCCGCCCGCGTATCGCGCCCGCATGAGATGCATTGCTCTTCCATGGCTTCACCTCTCTGCACCGATCGTACCGCGCACCCTCGGCTCAGCTCGGCGGATTCGCGGGGAATCGATCGAGTCGCCGCAGCATCGGGAACAGCCAGGCCCACGCCGCGGCGACCGCGATGGTCGCCGCGCCACCGACGACGACCGCCGGGACAACGCCCCACCAGGCGGCCGTGACCCCCGACTCGAACTCCCCGAGCTCGTTTGACGCGCCGATGAATACGGAGTTCACCGCGCTGACCCGCCCTCGGATCTCGTCCGGGGTCTCCAGCTGGACCAGCAGGTGCCGGATGTACACGCTCACCATGTCGCCGGCGCCCATGACCACCAGGGCCGCCAGGCTGATCGCGAAGCTGGTCGAAACCCCGAAGACGATCGTCGCGATCCCGAAGACGGCGACGCCGCCGAACATCCATCGTCCGACGTGGCGCCGGAGCGGCCGAATCGTCAGGACCATCGCCAGGATGGCCGCGCCGACGGCTGGGGCGGCTCGCATGAGCCCGAGGCCGGCCGGGCCGACGTCGAGGATCTCGCCGGCGTAGATCGGCAGCAGGGCGGTCGCCCCGCCGAACAGCACCGCGAAGAGGTCGAGGGAGATGGAACCCAGCACCACCGGCCGCGATCGCACGAAGGTGATGCCCGAGAGCAGGGTGGCCCACGAGACCGGCTCGCGAGAGCCCTCCTCGCGGCCGCCGCCCCGCAGCCCGGTCACGAGCAGGACGCCGATGACGAGCAGCACGAAGGAGAGCCCGTAAGCGACGCCGATCCCCAGGATGACGAGCGCCCCGCCGAGCGCCGGCCCGGCGATGGTCGCGACCTGGCCGAGCGACGAGTTCAGCGCCACCGCCTGTGGAAAGGTGCCGGGCGGGGCGAGGTTCGGGAGCAGCGCCTGGCCGGTCGGCTGGTTGAACGCCCGAGCGACCCCGAACAGGACCATGACCCCGAACACCGGCGCCAGGTCCTGGACGCCGGCCAGTGCGAGGGCCAGAAGCGCCGCCGCGCAAACGGCCAGGATGGCGTAGGTCACAAGCTGGACGCGCCGCCGGTCATAGCGATCCGCGACGTGGCCCGCCGGCAGGATGAGCGCGATGAACGGCAGGAACTGGCTGAGCGCCACAAGGCCGAGGTCGAGGGGATCGCCGCTGACGCTGAACACCTGCCAGCCCACGGCCACCGTCTGAACCTGCGTGGCCACCGACACGATGAAGCGCGCCGCAAGATAGCGGCGCAGATCGGGATGGCGCAGGACGAGCCTCCGGCCCTCTGCCGGATCGGCGTGCATGGAGGGCCAAGCGTAGCGCGGGCGGTTTCTCCGCATTCGCGCCGCAGTCCTGCGTGGGAACATCGTCGTCAGCCGACGGCGAGCGCGCTAGATTCGCCGCAGCACGAAGGGGATCACCCATGAGCCAGGCGCCTCCCGGGCGGCCGACTGCAGCTCTCCCGCTGCAGCAACTCATCACCCTGTCGATCTACTGGTTCGGGATCGTCCTGATCTGGGGCGGTCTGAACAAGATCATCGTGCCCACGATGATCGCGGACCTTCCGGGCGGCGAGGAGAATCTCGGTGTCCTCATTGCGATCGTTGTCACGGTCGGCGTCATCGCGCCCATCCTCGTTCAGCCCACGATCGGCACGATCAGCGACTACACGGTGACCCGCTGGGGCCGTCGCAAGCCGTACATCGTGATCGGAACGCTGCTCGACGTCGTCTTCCTCGTCGGGCTGGCCACCTCGCAGACGTACCTCTCGCTGGTCGCGTTCTACTTCCTGCTCCAGCTGAGCTCCAACTTCGCGCAAGGTCCGTTCCAGGGCTACGTTCCCGACCTCGTCCCCGCCCGACAGGTCGCGCTGGCGAGCGGCCTGATGGGCACGATGATCGTGCTTGGCACGATCGCCGGCGTCGGGATCGCCACCCTGGGGGTGAACACCGGCCTCGTGGTGGCCGCCACCATCAGCCTCGGGATCGTCGAGGCCCTCACGATGGTCGTCCTCGCGGCCACGGTGCGCGAGGGTCGCTCGGCCCCCGCTCGGACGACCTCGTGGCTGGGGGTTGCTCGCTCGGCCTGGGGCACGGACATCCTCCAGCAGCGCAGCGTCCTGTGGCTCCTGGTGGTGCGGCTGCTCTTCCTGGGTGCCTATGCCGCGACCTCCCTGGCGCTTCCCTACTTCCAGCGGGTGCACGGCATGAGCGAGAGCGAGGCTGCCACCACCGTCCTGATCGGCACCGGGATCGCGGGGGTGACGACCGCGCTGGCGGCCATTCCGGGAGCCCGGCTTTCCGACCGGTTCGGGCGGCGCGAGATGATCTGGGCGGCGGCCGGCATCGCAGGGGTCGGCCTCGGCGGGGTGGCGTTCGCACCGACGCCGCTGGTGGCCATCGCCTCGTTCGTGCCGTTCGGGATCGGCATGGGGACATTCCTGTCGGTCGACTGGGCCCTCATGACCGACGTGATCCCGAAGCACACCTCGGGCCGCTACATGGGCATCCTGAACGCGGGGACGGCGATGGCGGAGCCGGTGTACCTGCTGGTGGCCGGCCCACTGGCGCTCGATCTGATCGCCCGGCTGCTCGGCGCGCCGAGCGCCGGCGCGCGGGCGGCGATGCTCGTCGGCGTCGTCTTCCTGATCGGGGCAGCGCTGGCCCTGCTGCGAGTCGATCCGCGACGTCGCGAGGGCGACGACGTCGTCGCGGAGGCCAGGATCGACGCCGCCGAACCACTCGCCACGGCCTGATCCGATGGCCGAGGATCGAGACGTCGTCGCGCGGCGCGTCGGCCCACGTGAGCTGAGCGTGGGGGTGACGCCGCGCTATCGGCTGATGTGGGGCCTCGTCCGCGCCATCGTGCGGTTGCTGTTCGACGCCCGCGCCACCGGCCTCGGGCACTGGCCCGCCCCGCCCTTCCAGATCGTCGCAAACCATCACAACGGCTGGGATCCACTGCTCGTCATCGCCGTCGTGCCCGTCGAGCCACGGATCACCTGGTTCGGACCCAAGGAGGCGGACTTCAGCCGCGGCTTCAAGAACCGGGTGATGGGCTTCTTCGGCGGAATGATTCCCTACAACCCGGACAAGACGACGCTCACGAGCGCGGTCCGCGCCGTCCGGCGCGTGTTCGAGGCCGATGGCGTGCTCGGCATCTTCGCCGAGGGCCGCGTCGGCTTCCGCGAATCGGAGCTCCTGCCGTTCGAGGATGGTGCGGCTGCGTTCGCGGTCAGCTCCGGGGTGCCGGTGGTGCCATGCGCGGTCGTCGGCAGCACCGACCTGTGGTTCCGCAAGCGCGTCGAGGTGCGATTCGGTCGCCCGATCGCGACCGAGGCGGTTCGCGGGCGCGAGGCGCGCGCGGCGCTGGATGCTCGAATCCGGGCGGGCATCCAGGCCCTGCTGCCGGAGGCCGAGCCACGGCTCCCGCGGCGGCGACCGCTCGCATTCCTGAGCGACCTGCTCAACGGCGCTGACGACATCGCCCGACGGCCGGAGCGCTAGGATCAGCGGCGATGCTCCCCGTCGTCTGGACCCTGTTCGCCGTGCTCGCCGTCGGCGGCTTCCTCATGATCGCCGCGTACTGGCTCGACGTGCAGGAGCGCTCCGACCTCAGCGTCCGCGCGCGCATCGCCTGGTCGGCCGGCGTGCTGCTCTTCCCACTCAGCATCCCGCTGTACGCGTTCGCGGGTGGACCCGGCTGGCCACTCGCCCTGCGCATCGGGAGCCTGGTGCCGGCGGCGGCCGTGATCCTGTTCGCCGGCTTCGTGGCCGGGGCCTTCAGCTAGGCCCCGTCCGCCGGAACGCGAGAGCGCTGACCGCGGCGATCAGCAGCCCGACGGTCGCCACGACGATCACGGGAACGGGGATCTGAAGGTCCGTCGCTGCGTCGTTGTCGGCGATCGTCACCGCCGGGACCATCGAAGCGAGGGCTGCCTCCATCTCCGGGTCGGAGCCATCCAGCCTCCGGTTCTGCATGCAGCCGTTCGTCTCCAGGCCGCGTTCGCCCGGGTAGGCGAGCACCAGCCAGCGCTCATCGGTCCCGAAGGTGATCCCGCAGTTGGCGCCGTTGTCCTTCGCGCTGAGGATGGCGATCACGTGGGTCTCGATGTCCTGGCGCGACTGGCTGACCTTCCAGGTCGTGAGCTGCATCTCGCCGATGTCGCCACCGCCGGCCGGCTCCGTGGACACCGCCGTGGCGATGATCGCGAGCTCCGCCGACATGACGGCGTCGTCGAATTCAGTCACCGCGCAACTGCAGGCGCTGGCGGTGGCGATGGGGATGATGGAGACGCCGAGGGCGAGGAAGGCCGCCTGCAGCAGGCGCACAGCTGATCGGTACATGGCCCGCCTGACGCCCGCCGCGCCCGAATGGTTTCCGAAGCAACCGGCGCAGGGGGCAGGCCCGGCGCGCCTCATGGCGCCGCGGCTTCCTGGAAGCGACCAGGCACGCGACCCAGAATCACGAGAGCCGCGCCGCCCGCCCGCAGCACGGGAAGCGGAGTACGTCAGGCTCCCTGATCGCTCGCACACCGAGAGAACCTGGTGCCGGGCGCCTGACTGCCGGCAGCGATCAGGCGGGACGGCGGGACGGCGTGCGGTGGCGCCTGACTGCCGGCAGCGATCAGGCCGCACGGAGGGACGACGTGCGTGACGACTTCGGGAAGCTCCAGCCGGCGCAGCTGCAGGCTTCAACGGTTGCGATCGGCAGCCAGGCGAGTCCGCATGCGACGGCCAGGGCCGCCAGCAATCGGCGAAATCGGATGCGGTGCAGATCGCGCATCTGGCCCGGAGCCTATCATCACCGGATGAGCAGCCAGACCGATGCGGGCGCCGCCACGGACGCCGCCGTCGACTACCTCCGCGAGCACGACGCCGAGCACCTCGCCCAGCTCGACGAGTTCCTGCGGATCGAGAGCGTCTCCGCCGACCCCGAACGCAACCAGGAGGTGCGCCGCGCCGCGCAGTGGATCGTCGACGAGCTGACCAGTCTCGGAGTGGAGCGTGCCACGATCCACGAGACGAGCGCGCATCCGATCGTGACCGCCGAATGGATGCACGCCGGCGGGGACGCGCCCACGGTGCTCGTCTACTGCCACTACGACGTGCAGCCGACCGACCCGCTCGACGAGTGGATCCGGCCGCCCTTCGAGCCGCGCCACGAGGACGAGCGCGTCTACGCCCGCGGTGCCGGCGACGACAAGGGCCAGCTGTTCATGCACCTCAAGGCGGTCGAGGCCTGGATGCGGACCGCCGGCCGGCTGCCGGTCAACCTGCGATTCTTCTTCGAGGGCGACGAAGAGGTGGGGTCCGAGCCGGTGGAGGGCTTCATCGCCGATCACGCCGACCTGCTTCGTGCCGACGTGTGCGTCGTGTCCGACGGCGACACGTTCGACGACGAGGGGACGCCGGCCATGGGCTACGGGCTGCGCGGGATCGCCTACTGGGAAGTCCGCGTCCACGGGCCACGCCAGGACGTGCACTCCGGGCAGTACGGCGGCGGGGTCGACAATCCGGCGAACGTCCTCGTGCGCCTTCTGGCTTCGATGGTCGACGGCGACGGTCGCGTCACCGTCCCCGGCTTCTACGACGACGTCGTCGACCTGGCCGATGACGAGCGCGCCGCCTACGCGGCGCTCCCCTTCGAGGAGGCCGCCTGGCGCGACGAGACGGGGGTGCCGGCCTCGATGAGCGGCGAGCCGGCCTACACGCTGCTCGAGCGGCTGTCGGCACGCCCCACCTTCGACATCAACGGCATCTGGGGCGGGTACATCGGCGAGGGCGCCAAGACAATCATCCCCGCATGGGCGGCCGCGAAGATCTCGACCCGGCTCGTCCCGAACCAGGACTACCGGACCATCGAGCGGGCCATGAAAGCGCACCTCGAGGGCAACGCGCCGGCGACGGTCCGCGTGGACGTGAAGATCATCCATGGCGGGGCGCCGGTGGTCACGCCGCTCGACCACCCCGGTATCGGCCCCGCCAGCCGGGCCCTGCGGGCCGGCTTCGGGAAGGAGCCGCTCTTCCAGCGCTCCGGCGGTTCGGTGCCGGTGGTGGCGGCGCTCGACGAACAGCTGGGTCTGAAGACGCTGATGGTCGGGTTCGCCAACCCGACCGGCAACTTCCACGCGCCGAACGAGTGGATGAGCCTCCGGAACCTCCGGGACGGGACCGTCTCGCTGGTCCACCTGTGGGCCGAGCTGGGCGCCATGCGCGCCGACGAGCTTCGCAGCTCATGAGGCGGGCCCTCCGCTCGCTTTGCTGCGCATGCAACCAATGACCGATGTGGCCGCGGCAGGGCCGTCCACGGTGCCGGCGTTTTGCTGCGCCGGCAACGCTCGACGGAGCAGCCGTTCTGCGGCGCCATTGGTTGCGCCAGCGACAACCGGGCGGGCCCACCGTCCTTGACGAGTCCACCGGACGCTCGTAGCGTTCGGTGACATAGATTTCGAAGGTTCGCCCCGCCTCGTGCCCGACCCGAATTCCCACGCGCCCGGCCGCGACCCGGACGATCCGTGGCTGCCCCTCGGCGCGGCCTCACGCCTCGTGGGCGTGGGACCGGACACTCTGCGACGGTGGGCCGACACCGGGAAGGTGCAGAGCTACCAGACGCCAGGCGGGCATCGGCGCTTCCTGCGCTCCAGCCTCGAGGCGATGATCAATGCCCCGCGTCGCCACCGTTACGGCATGGAGCGGCTTCCCGACTCGACGCAGACCATGGCGGGCGAGCTGCATCGGCGCATGGCCCGCACCGGCTACTCCGGTCAGCCGTGGCAGGCTCGGCTCACCGCCGCTGAGCGGGACGAGTTCCGCCGATGGGGGCAGCGCACCTTCCAGCTGGTGATCGAGTACGTCGCCGCCTCGAAGAAGGCGGAGCGCACCCTGCTTCTCGAGGAGGCCGAGAAGATGGGCGGGCTGTACGGCGCCGAGGCCTCGAAGGCGGGGCTGACGCTGGCCGAGACGGTCGAGGCGTTCCTCTTCTTCCGGTCCCCCGTCCTCGACGCGATCACCGGCCACCTCCGCCGGCGGGCGGCCGACGTGGCCGACGTGACCGGTGCCTTCCACGAGGCAAATGCTGCCATCGACCAGGTGCTGGTGGCGCTGGTCAGCTCGCACCGAGAGGGCACCTGACCGATCCGGCTCAGTCGACGATGAGCAGCTCGGTCGTCGAGGTGTTCAGCCGCTCGCCACCGGTCTCGGTGCAGATGACGATGTCCTCGATCCGCGCGCCCCAGGTATCGCGGATGTAGATCCCCGGCTCCACGCTGAACGCGTTGCCCGCCACCAGTGGCACGGGATTCGAGGAGACGATGTACGGCTCCTCGTGGGTCTCGAGGCCGATGCCGTGGCCGGTCCGGTGGATGAAGGCCTCTCCGTAGCCCGCTTCGGTGATAATGCCGCGCGCGACCGCGTCGATCTCGGCGGCCGGCACGCCGGGCCGGACCGCCGCGCATGCCGCGCGCTGCGCCTGGTGGAGGACCTCGTAGAGCGCCACGAACTCCGGATCCGGCGCGCCCACGAACGCCGTCCGGGAGGTGTCACTGCAATACCCGCCACGGACGCCACCGATGTCGAGCACGATCGCGTCGCCCGCACCGATCCGACGGTCGCCGGCCGTGTGGTGCGGACTGGCGGCGTTCGGCCCGGACGCCACGATCGCGAAGCCGGCCTCGTCGTGGCCGGCTGCAAGCAGGTGCTCGCGGATCCGGGCGCTGACCTCCGCCTCGGTGCGGCCGGCAAACGGGTCCGTGGCGATGGCGCGCATCGCGTCGTCGGCCGCCTCGGCTGCGGCGCGCAGTCGGGCGATCTCCTCGTCGGTCTTCGCGGCGCGCAGCGCGCTCATCGTGGGACCCGCCTCCACGAGCTCGGCCGGATCCAGCGCCGCCCGCAGGCGAAGGGCGAACCGCGCCCACATCTGGTCCTGCACGCCGACGCGCAGCACGCCACCGAGCCGCTGCTGCACGATGCGGAAGGGATCGTCGGTCTCGTCCCAGGCCACCAGGTCGATGTCCTCGGCCATCTCGCCGAGCTCGTGACGAGCCAGCGGCTCCTCGAGCCTCGGCAGGACGAGGCTTGGATCGCCGTCTGCAGGGATGAGCAGGCAGGTGAGCCGCTCCATGGCTGGTGCGCGGTAGCCAAGCAGGTAGAGGTAGTCCGGAGACGGGGTCACGAGCAACGCGTCGAGGCCGCGGTCGGCCGCCGCCGCCGCCGCTCTGCGGATCCGCTCATGGTGGACAGATGCAGCAGAGTCCCGTACGGCAGACGCCCTATCGGTCATGCCCGAAGGCTACACCGATTGCCCATTGCGGCATGTGCGCGTCGCGTCCACGCTGGAAGCCGTAGCCGTGCGACACTGTCATACGGCGTCATACATTGAGGGGACCCCCCGATGTTGCACCGCTATCCGCGTGCCGCCGATCGTCGTCGGTGGCCGGTCGTGCTCGCGATGCTGCTGGTGCTCGGGTCGCTCGCGCCGGTTCCGCGTGTCGCCGCGGCGGAACCGCCGGCCGCCGCCGGCGCCCGGCACCTGGCCGAGAC
>DASVEQ010000030.1:0-3268 GCA_036380455.1 Candidatus Limnocylindria bacterium
GGCGTCGACCGTCGCGGTGTTCTCGGTCTCGACGCCGGTCAGCCCGCTCGCCGAGTAGCTGCAGACGAGGGTCCCGCCGGCGCCCAGCGCCTGCGGCAGTCCGCCCGGGCAGCTCACGATCGCTGCGGTGCCGTCCACGGAGTCCGTGACCGCCGTCACCTGGACCGCGACGCCGTTGGGGTTGCTGATCGTGATCTCGCCACTGGCGGCGAAGTTCTCGTCGATCGGATCACCCTTCGTGACCGTCACGGTGTATGCCGACGTCCCGGTGTCGCCGTCGAACAGGTTCCACGCCTCCGGGGTGACCTCTTTCGTGATGGTCCACTCGAATCGGCGGTCGAAGCTCGGGTCGACGGTCTTGGTGACCTCGACGGGCTCGAGGACCGTGGTCGTGAAGTTCGCACTGGCGGTGACGTTCTCGGTCGTCCCGTCGCCGCGGTGCGCTGTCCCATCGACCCGGGCCTGCGCCCGGACCTGGTCCGGCCCGGCGCCGGCGATGTTCCCGAGGTCGGCGCTGTCCACGGTGTACGCGGCGGCGCTGGGGAAGGGTGCCGTCGTCCCGCTCGCGATGCTGACCCCGGTCGCGACCAGGACGGTCGTCCCATCCGGAAGATCGAGGTCGATATCGGCGTCGACGACCGGACACTGGGTCGCGAGGACGGTGACGTTGACGTCGTATTCGATGACGTCCCCGACGGCCGCCGTGGTGGCCTGCACGCTGGTGGTGGCATGCCGGCCGTTGAGATCGATCCCGATTCCCGGCACACAGCCGGAGAACCCGTGGTCGGCCGACACCACGCTGAGGCCGATCGTGGTCAACAGCCCCGCCACGATCAAGGCCATCGCCAGCAAAGCCGGCAGCGACCTCGAACGGCGGTTAGTGGTCGATACGGATGAGTCCATCTGCTGCCCTCCTGAGCACTGAGAGGTGCCCTGCGACTCGGAACGCCGGGGGCCGCTGACGGCCCGGGCGGTTCTGGCTCACATGCGCATCCTCGGCCCTCCTTGCCCCCCGCGGAGTCGCGGGGCCGGTTCATCGAGCACGCGCAGCCGGAACTCGCCTGCCGCACAGGAAGCCGGGGCGTGGCGGTCTCCGAAACGCGACCCCCGAGGACGGTACGAATGCAAGCACCACGGGGCGGCGTTCCGGACTGAGACCGACGCTGGAGCCGCCACGCGCCCCCTCCCTGCCTCGACTTGCAGCGCTCCGGTCCTGTCCTTCCGAATCGGCCGTGGCAGCGCCGACTTGATCTCGTCCAAGGTCCCGCTTGACGTACGGGCGTCGGAGCACGCCGATGGAGGATCCAGTGTCCATCCGCCTTCCGCACCTGTCAACCCCTAACCACACCGGACTCCATCAGCCCGGAGTGCTTCGCCGGCACCAGGGGCGGTGGAGTCGCCGGTCAATCGGCTGGCTGAGTGACCTCGGTCGTGAAGCTCGTCCCTGCCTGCACCTCGTCCGTGCTCCCGTCGTCCCGGCGAATCGTCGCCGTAACCTCGGCCATCGCCCGCAGTGGTCCACTCGCCGTCGGGCCCCCGGAGGGCGCTGCACTCGCGCTCGCATCGACGGGGTCCACGACGTACGCGGCCGCATCTCGGAACGTGCGGGTCTCGCCCCTGCCCATCGACAACGCGGTTGCCGCTGTCGCGGTGATCCCGTCGGGGAGCCGGATCGTGACGGCCCCGTCCTGGATCGGACACTGGTCGTTCGTCAGGATGAGCTGGACCGAGTACTCGATGACCTGGCCCGCGCTCGCCGTATCGGCCTGCGTTTCGGTCCCCTGGAGCTCGCCCACGAACGAGAGCGACACCCCGGCTGCGCAGCCACCCGGCGGATCTCCGGCGAGCAGGCGGACGCCCAGGAATCCACCTACGCCCGCAACGATGACGACGATGCCGCCTATCCACCAGCGGGCGCGATTGCTCGCGATGTTCGCCATGTCACGACCTCGTGGCGAAGCGGGGCCGCCTACCCGGACAACGTAACGGGTGGTCGGCGTGAGTACGTCCTGGTGCCCGGCGACCGGACGACGCGACCCTATCCCGGCTCCAGGACGACGTCAAGGTACCCCCGGTAGACCCGAACCCCGTGCGGCGCCACTCCGGGTTACGACCTACGCGGCCCGCTGCGGCGGGTGCTCGCGCACGTCAGGCGTTCGACTCTGCGGCGTGCGGCTGCGCCAGAGGCTCATGCGCATCTGGTTGAATCGGAACGGCGATCCAGCCATGCCCGATTGCGAGCACGACCGCGTGGGTGCGATCCGTCGCGGCGAGGCGCTTGGCGATCGTCCGCATATGGTTTCGCACGGTGCGCTCGCTGATTCCCAGCGCCTCGCCGACCTGTCGGTTGGTCCGCCCGCGCGCCACCTGACCCAGGACCTCGAGCTGGCGATCGGTAAGCGGGCGCCCTGGGTCATCCCGACCATGCGGGCGGTCGTCGCCGTCGCTCGGCGAGTTGGCGTCTTGGTCCCTGTCGGAGTGGCTTGGGGGCACGTGGAGGCACTCTTACGCGGGCGGATATTGACGGGCTGGGGCGAGTCTGAGCCTACGCTCTCGGCGCGGCACTGTCCTCGGGGTTATCCACGGACTTTGCTCAGGGCCGATGATGGTGGACAAAAGCTCCTCGGGTCGGCACGTCGCGGTTTCGATGCACGGGGCGCGTTCGGTCCTCCCCGTCCGCGTGAAGCATGGGCCTTTACGAATCCCAGACGATGGCAAGTTCCGGCCGCGTCGTGGTCTCGCGGGAGGCGAACTTCAGCGCGTCGGTCGAGATGCTCGAGAGGACGAAGGCGTACGTGCCGTCGCCGGTGATGGCGCTCGTCACGTCGATCTCGTACCAGGCTCCCTGCGGGATCGCACCGGTGTCGGCGATTACGCCGCTGGTGATCGCCGGGCGAGTGTTCCACGTAACCACCGTCTCCGCCCATCCCGCCTCGGTCAGGAAGACCTCCGGGCCGTTGCCAGTGCCGTTCGTGATCCACAGCCGCAGCTTGGCCGAGGTGACCGCGCCCGTCGCACCGCTGACGCTGAACTTCAGCAGCGCTTCGTGGCGGATGCCGCTCCCACCGTCGGCAATCAGCTGGGTGGTGCTACCGAAGTTCTTCGTGGCCCGATTCTCGACGACATACGTATCCGCCTCGGCCAGGAACGTGCCGCCGTTGGTGGTCACGATCGTCCAGCTGGCCTCGGCCGGGCTGGGATCGGGGTTGCCGGCGGCATCGGTGGCGCGCACCGCGAAGGTGTGCGGGCCGAGCGCCAGCGAGCTGTA
>DASVEQ010000031.1:0-26353 GCA_036380455.1 Candidatus Limnocylindria bacterium
ACGATTGACCGATGCCCGAGCTGCGATTTGCCCGCGTCGCGTCCACGCTGGGACCGATGTGGGTGGCCGAGACCGATGCGGGCATCGCCGCCGTCACGCGCTCCGACTCGCTGGAGGCATTCATCGTTCCGCTTCGACGACGGTTTCCCGCCTCCGACCTGGTGCCCGCCGAGCTGGACGCGGACTGGCTGGCGGGACCCTGGCTGCCGCCGGTCGACCTCCACGGGCTATCGGCCTTCGATCGCGCGGTGTACCAGGTGGTCCGCTCCGTGCCCCGCGGCGAGACGATCACGTACGGCGAGGTGGCGGCGCGCGTCGGCTCACCGGGGGCGGCACGGGCGGTGGGAGGCGCGATGTCGCGATGCCCGCTCTTCCCGGCCGTTCCCTGCCATCGCGTGGTCCGTGCAGCCGACGGCTGGTCGGGCTGGGGCGGTGACGATCAGCTGAAGCGGCGGCTGCTTGCTGCCGAACGGCGTGGCTGTTCGCCAGATGCAGGTCAGGGCGGCACCGTCCGGGAACACCGCCCCGAATCCGAGCGCCCCGCAAGCTGAGCGCCGCAGCCGACGACCGCGTTGCCCCTCGGCGCTCGTGGTGCGGCGCTGATCTGCGGCCGGCAGAGCACCCCGTTCCTGACCAGGGTTTTGGCACGCTCGAGGTCGACGCGTACGCGCCGAATTCCCGCCACGTGGCCGTTATTCACTCCAACGCCGCGCGGACCGTCGAATTCGGCCGCCGGCGCCCGCTGGGAGGGAACTCGGACAGTTGGAGCACGGGCCGGCGCGTCGTGCCCCAGGGGGTGGGAATTCGGCTCGTTCGCTCCGCCCGCCGACCCCGGAGGCACGCCCACGCGCCGCAGCCCGGGTGAAGCGAACGGCGGCCGCTACTTCTTCGGTGCCTTGTCGGCCTCCGCCGCCTCGTCGGCGTTGGGAACCTCGCCGCCCGCCGCGTGCGCCATGGAGATGAGCGATTCGGTGTTGCCGGCGAAGACCTCGTCGATGAGGCCGTAGGCCTTCGCCTCCTCGGCGCTCATGAAGTAGTCGCGCTCGCTGTCGCGCTTGACCTTGTCGAATTCCTGCCCGGTGTGCTCGGCCAGGATGCGCATGAGCCGATCCGTGAGGTGCATCATCTCGCGCATCTGGATCTCGACGTCGGGGGTGTTGCCGCGGAAGCCGCCGGAGCCCTGGTGGATCATGATCCGGCTGTTCGGCAGCGCGTAGCGCTTGCCCGTCGCGCCGGCGGCCAGCAGGACGGCACCCATCGAGGCCGCCTGGCCGATGCAGATCGTGGAGACGGGGGCGCGCAGGTACTGCATCGTGTCGTAGATCGCCATGCCGCTCGTCACCACGCCGCCGGGCGAGTTGATGTAGAGCTGGATGTCCTTCTCCGGGTCCTCCGACTCGAGGAACAGCAGCTGGGCGATGATCAGGTTCGCGACGTGATCCTCGATCGCGTCGCCGAGGAAGATGATGCGGTCCTTGAGGAGCCGCGAGTAGATGTCGAACGCGCGCTCACCGCGGGCGCTCGACTCGATGACCATGGGGACCAGCATCGGTCAGCTTGACTCCTCGGACTGCTCGGTGGATGAATCGGCTTCAGGCTCGGGCTCGGCGTCGGCCGTCGCTCCGTCGGACGCATCGGTCCCGAGCGCTCGGTCGACGAGCGTGTCGACCAGTGTACGGTTGCGGATCGTCATCCGCAGGTAGCTGCGGCCGCGTCGCGACGTGAGGTACTCGCGGAGCTTGGCGTCCTCGCCGTAGCGCGACAGCTGCTCCTCGACCTCGGCGTCGATGGCCTGATCGGAGGCGTCGATCCCCTCCTTCTCGGCGATCGCCGAGAGCACGAGCAGCGTCTTCACACGCCGGGTTGCGGGTTCGCGGAGCTCCGCGGTCAGCTCTTCGGGCGACTGCTTCGAGAAGGCGAGGTACTGGTCGAGGCCGATGCGCTGCTGCGCCAGGCGGGTCCGCAGCTCATCGCGCATGATCTCGACCTCGTTGGTGACCATCACCTCCGGCAGCTCGACCGATGCGTTGCTGACCGCGAAGTCGATGATCCGGTCGCCGAAGGCGTGGCGCGCCTCGGCATCGGCGCGCTTCACCATCGCATCGCGGATCTCGGCGCGCAGCTCGTCAAGGGTCTCGACCTCGCCGACGCTCTTCGCGAAGTCGTCGCTCACCTCGGGCAGCAGCTTCTCGCGGAGGTCGAGCAGCTCGACCTCGAAGTGCGCCTCCTTGCCGCGCAGCTCCTCGACCCGGTAGTCCTCTGGAAAGATGATGTCGAAGCCCCGGGTGCCGCCGACCTCGAGACCGATGAGCTGCTGCTCCCAGCCGGGGATCATCCGGTCCTCGCCGATGACGACGGGCAGCCGGTCGGCACTGCCGCCCTCGAATGGCTCGCCGTCGATGGTGCCGGCGAACTTCACGCTGGCAATGTCGCCCTCGGCGGCGCCGCGGCCATCCACAGGGCGGAGCGTCGCCTGCTGCTCGCGGAGCTCCTCGATCACCTGGGCGACCTGCTCGTCGGTCACCTCGGGGACCTCGAGGCCGAACGAGTACTCGGTGTACGACCCGAGCGTCACGTCCGGCCGGACCGGGACCGTGGCCGTGAACGTGATGCCCTGGCCCTCGGCCACCGACGCCGGGTCGATGTCGACCTCGGGGTTGTCGATCGGGATGACGTCGGTCTGGTCGAGCGCGGCGCCATAGCTGTCGCTCACGAGGTGGTCGATCGCTTCGGCGATCACGCTGCCACGGCCGACGAAGCGGTCGATGACGTGGCGCGGCGCCTTCCCCGGCCGGAAGCCGGGCACCTTCGTGCGCTCGGCCACGTGGCGGTAGGCGGTGGCGAAGTGGCGGTCGACCTCGTCGGGCGGCACCTCGATCTCGAGGACCATCTTCGAGCCCGGCTCCGGTCGCGTCGATACGGTGACCAACTCAGCTCCTGGTAGCGGTGGTGGGCGAGGCGAGATTCGAACTCGCACGTCTTGCGACACCGGCTCCTAAGGCCGGCGCGTCTGCCGTTCCGCCACTCGCCCCGGCGGTACGCCGGTGAGTCTACCAACGGACCGATGCGAACGCTGCGATCCGGAACCCTGCGGCGCTCAGCCGGGCGGCACGGCTGATCCGCGGCGAATCGGCGCCACATTGGGCACACGGTCGTTGGTCAGGAAGTCGAGGATGACGGCGTTGCAGGCCTCGGGCTTCTCCTGGAGGAGGAAGTGGGAGGTCCCCGGCACGACCGACAGCTCGGCATCCGGGATTGCGCGATATAGGTCGGCGAAGCGCTCGATCGGCAGGAGGTCGTCGTCGGCCGCCATGACCAGCGACCGCGCCGTGATCGCCGCAACGTCATCGGCCGTGAAGGCCACGCCACTCGCGCTCAGCTCGAAGTCCTTTCGAACGACGACGGCGAAGTGGTCCTCCCCGTCGGGCGAGACGGCGCCGTAGGTGGGTCCGAGGAAGGCGACCGTCTGCTCGATCTGCTCGTCGACGACGGGCGTAATGTCGACATCCTGGTTGAGGCCTCCGCTGATGTTGACCAGCCGGCGAACCAGGTCGGGGCGGCGCAACGCGACGGCCAGGGCGACCTCGGCGCCGATGCTGTGCCCCAGCACGTGTGCCGGACCCCCGACCACTCGGTCGATCAGCTCCGCCACGTCGATCGCGAACGACTCGAGCGAGAAGGCGCCATCCCGGTCGGGCGTGCGCCCGTGACCCCACAGGTCAATGGCGATGACCCGGAACTGCTCGGCCAGCGGTCCAATGTTGTGCTCGAAGAAGCGGGAGTCCACCGCGCCGCCGTGCAGCAGGACCAATGGCTCCCCCACCCCACGCTCGTCGTACCAGACGCTCCCTTGGGTCAGCTCGGCGTAGGCGCCCATCAGCTGCGGGAGCTCATCCCCGAGTAGTCCTCGCGCGCCGCCGCCCGCTCTGCCGGAGATTTCGTCACGTCGTTCTTCGCGTGATCCGGATCCGGCTGTGCCGCGCCGCCGACCGTACCGACCGCGTCGAGGGTGGCGTGACCGCTGGGCGGCTCGCCGGACAGGAAGCGCTCGACGGCCTTCCGGGCCAGGGCGGCGGTGAGGATGGCGGCGCCCGCCTCGAAGGCGTTCCAGGCCGCCCGTTGCGGACCCGGCGGTCCCTCGGCGATCTGCCGAGCGAGCTTCTTGCTGACCTTGCCGTGCTTGCGGGGATCGTGACGCCAGCGCTGCAGCTCCTCGGCGAGACTCTCGCGCGCCTCGGCCGCACGCGGTCCGACGGCGCCGGCCATGTGGTCGACCCAGGACTGCATCGGCTTCGGGAGCCCGTCGTACGCCTTCTCGGGGTCCGAGCGGAACAGGCGGCGCCGGACGAGCTTCGCCACTCGAATGGGACCGCCTGCCAGCAGGAAGACGGCGCCGGCTCCGACGCCGATGACGAGCGCGGGGTTCTCCTGGAAGCGCCTCTTCACGTCCAGTGCATCGCGCAGCTGGTCGGAGGTGCGCTCGAGCTCGGTGCGCTTCGCCGCGATCTCCGCCCGCGTCGCCGCTAGCTTCGCTTCAGCAGTCGGCTCTTCGCCCACTCGATCTCCTCCTTCACCGATGCGATCGTCTCCTCCGGCGTGAACTTCGTGCTCGACACCCGCCGCACACCGCTCCAGCCGAGTAGCCCGGCCACCGCCAGCAGCAGCACGAGGACGATCAACGCCACCCACCACAGACCGATGACGACGAGCACGGCCATCACGAATGCCACCAGGGCGACCACGAAGACGATGACGAGCGCCGCGGCGATCGCCAGCAGCAGCACGCCACCCTTCAGCGTGCCGAGGTTACGCGCCATCTCCTGGCGCGCGGCGGCGACCTCGAGCTTCGCCAGCGCGACGCCACCGGAGAGCATCCGCTTCACGAGCGTGAAGGCATTCTCTCGGCGGCGAGGGGCGTCGCCTGTGGTCATGGCACCTCCGGGGCGTGAACGATGACGGCGCACCGGAGCCGGCGCGCCGAACAGCATCTTAGTGAACGAGCACTTCCGCTGCCACCGCACGCTCCCGGCGTAACCGCTATTCTCTCCGGCCAATGGCCAAGCGACGGACCTCCGGCATCCAGCGGCGCGAACGCGCCAGCGCGGATGCGCTCAATCGACGGCTCGACGCGCCCACCGCCGGAGTGGCGCTGCCCGACTGGCGCCTGCTCGCCATCGGTGGTGTGCTCGTGGTGGGGATCATCCTCATCGCGCTCGTGCTGGTGCTCGGCAGCGGGCCGAACCCGAGCCTGGGCGTGCAGCACGCCGACGACGGGAACGCGCATGTCGGCATCGGGGTCGACTGCCGCGCCGCGCCACAGAGCGACCCGAGCTGCGGGACCGATCCGTACTCCTCGCTCCCGGGCACCTCCGGTCCGCATTGGGATCCGAGCGGGATCGCGAACTGGGGCGTATACTCGACGCCGCAGCCCGAGACGCAGGTCATCCACAACCTCGAGCACGGCGGGATCGTGATCTGGTACGACCCGGACCGGCTGGAGGCGGAGGCGACCGACGCCCTCTCGCAGTACGTGACGCGGCAGGTCCAGAGTGGCGTGAGCGGCCGCTACAAGTTCATCCTCTCCCCGTGGGGCGGCGAGGACGAGCTCCCCGCCTCGATCGTGGTCACCTCGTGGCGCTGGACCCTGGAGCTCGACGAGCCGGACACGGGCGCCATCGATGCCTTCGTCGGCGAGCACTATGGAATCGCCCCCGAGCCGAACGGCGGTCCCGGTCCGCCGGGGAGCTGACTTCCGCGCCTCGGTTGACCCGGCCAGGGGGGTCGGGCATGATCTCCGCGGGCGCCTAGCTCAACGGCAGAGCAAGTGACTCTTAATCACTAGGTTCGGGGTTCGAATCCCCGGGCGCTCACCATTCAGAACCCGGGACGGGCCCGTTCGCGGCGGCGGCGTCCGTCTTTTTGTACGCGGCACGGAGGCATCTGGTGTCCGAGGTCCCGATCGAGCGACATGTCCTCGGCAACGGGCTGCGGATCGTCCTGTCGCGTGATCCGAGCTCCCCGGCCGTGGCCGTCAACCTGTGGTACGACGTCGGGAGCAAGCACGAGAAGCCCGGCAAGACCGGGTTCGCGCACCTGTTCGAGCACATGATGTTCCAGGGATCCGCGAACGTGGAGAAGGGCCAGCACTTCAGCATCGTGCAGGCCGCCGGAGGCACCCTGAACGCCACCACCTGGCTGGACCGCACGAACTACTTCGAGACCCTGCCCGGGCACGAGCTCGAGCTCGCGCTGTGGCTCGAGGCTGACCGGATGGCGGGACTCCTGCCGGCGATGACTCAGGAGAAGCTCGACAACCAGCGCGACGTCGTGAAGAACGAGCGCCGCTACAGCGTCGACAACCAGCCGTACGGCGACTGGGACGAGCGGATGCAGGCCCTCTCCTACCCCGACGGCCATCCGTATCACCACCCGACCATCGGCTCGATGGAGGACCTGTCGGCCGCCTCGCTCGACGACGTGCGGGAGTTCTTCCGCACCTTCTACGCGCCGAACAACGCGGTGCTCACGATCGCCGGCGACTTCGAGACCGATGCGGCCCTCGCCATGATCGAGCGCCACTTCGGCCCGATCCGGGCCAACCCGGCGCTCCCGCCACCGCCCGACATGACCGTGCCGGATCGCATCGGCGCGGCGGTGCGCGTGACCGTCCCGGACCAGGTGCCACTGCCCCGGATCTACCTCGCCCACCGGATCGCGCCCTTCGGGTCGGAGGCCTTCGACGCCTTCGACGTCGCCGCCGACGTCCTCGGATCCGGGCGCGCCTCGCGCCTGTACGCGGCCCTCGTCCGTGAGCAGCGCGTCGCCCAGGACGTGAGCGTCTTCGTGTTCCCGATCGTCGGCGGAGCGAGCCTGTTCGCGATGTGGGTGACCGCGCGACCCGGCGTCGAGCTGGTGACGCTCGAGGGGTCGCTGCTCACCGAGATCGATCGCCTCGCCGGCGCTGGGCCGGCCGATGCCGACCTCGACCGTGTGCGGAACCTCCATGCCAGCCGGACGGCCTCGGCGCTCGAGCGTATCAGTGAGCGAGCCGACCGTCTCGGGCAGTACGCCTGCCTGTTCGACGAGCCGGAACGCATCAACTCCGAGGTCAGTCGCTACGCGGCCGTCGATGCGGCGCGCGTCATGGAAGCCCTGCGTACCTCGATCACCGAGGACAATCGAGTGACCCTCACCTACGTCCCCGCGGAGGCGGCCTCGTGATCGCCCGGCCGCCGGCCGGCGCGCCGCGTCCGTACCGATTCCCGGACCTCGTCCGCCACGACCTGCCGAACGGCCTCGGCGTGTGGCTCGTCCCGCTCCCGGAGCGCGAGCTCGTCAGCGTCCACCTCCTGACCGATGCCGGTGCCGCGTCCGAGGACGAGGACCAGGCCGGCGTCGCCGCGCTCACCGCGCAGGTGCTCGTCACCGGCACCCGGACGCTCGACGCCGCAGCGTTCGCCGAGGCCACCGAACGTCTCGGCATCGAGGTCGGCAGCGAGTCCGCGTGGGACAGCGCCCGCGCCGGGTTCACCGCGCTCGGCGGCCACCTCGAGGCCGGGCTCGAGCTGCTGGCGGAGATGGTCACCGACCCGCGCCTCGACGGTGGCGAGTTCGACCGCCTCAAGGCCGAGCGCCTGAACGACATCCTCCAGGCGCGGGCCGAGCCCGGACGGCTGGCCGACGAACGATTCCTGGGCGAGGTGTTCGCCGATGGCGTGCCGTACGGCCGCCTGTCGGCCGGCCGCCCGGAGACGGTCGAGCCGTTGACCATCGAGTCCGTCCGCGCCTTCCATGCCTCCCGGTACGCGCCGGGAGTCGCCGACGTGATCGTCGCCGGCGCGTTCGATCCCGATGACGCCCTCGCCGCGGTCGAGCGCCACCTCGGCAGCTGGGCCGGCACCGGGCCCGGGCACCGCACGATCGAGCCCCGTCAGCGTGGGTCGCGACGGGTCGTGGTCGTCGACCGCCCCGGATCCGTGCAGAGCGAGCTGCGCGTCGGCCACCTGGGCATCGACCGCCGCGACGAGCGCTACTTCCCGGCCATGGTCATGGCCGCGCTGCTCGGCGGCGTCTTCGGCAGCCGGCTGAACCGACGGCTGCGCGAGGAGCTCGGCTATACGTACGGCGCCCGCTGCGCCTTCGACCCGCGCCGCGCCGTCGGCCCGTTCACCGCCACCGCAGCGGTGCAGACCGAGGTGACCGCCGATGCCGTCCGGGAGCTGCTCGCCCAGCTCGACGGCATCCGCGAGGCTGCCCCGCCGGAGGGGGAGCTGGCCGAGGTGCGCGACTTCCTGGTGGGCGTCTTCCCGCTGCGCTTCGAGTCGACCGCGGGGATTGCGGCGGCCATCGAGCCGCTGGCGGTCTACGACCTGCCCGACGACTGGTGGCACGCCTACCGGTCGCGGCTGGAGGCGGTCACGCCGGCCGCCGTGCACTCCGTCGCCCGCGAGCTCATCCGGCCGGACGATGCCCTCGTCCTGGTGGTGGGCGACGCCTCGAAGGTCGCCGACGACCTCCGCGCCGCCGACCTCGGCAAGGTTGAGATCGTCCCGGCGTAGCTTCCGCGCTGTCGTCCACGCATCCGTCGCCGAATGGCCCGGCCCGCGCCCGTCATCCGACTCGGCGGGCCGAGCCGCTCACCCGGCGTGGCGCCGAGCAAGCTCCGCGCTGACCGTGTCGAGATTGAGCCCCCGTGCCTCGAGCAGCACGAAGGCGTGGTACAGCAGGTCGGCCGCCTCGGCGACGACCTCCTCGTCGGATCCGGCGAGGGCCGCGGCCGACAATTCTCCGGCTTCCTCGGTCACCTTCTCGGCCGGACGTCGGGGGCCGCCGGCCAGGAGGCGCGCGGTGTACGAGGTGGCCGGATCCGCTGACCGACGCTCGCGAATGACTCGCGCGAGCGCAGCCAGGTCGAAGGCGGGGGCCGCATAGGCTTCGATGCCGTCGAAGCAGGAGCGCGTCCCGGTGTGGCAGGCCGGACCGCTCGCGCGGACGCGGTAGACGATGGCGTCCGCGTCGCAGTCGGCGCCGATGGCCACCATGGCCATCACGTTGCCGCTCGTCGCCCCCTTGCGCCACAGCTCGTCACGTGAGCGCGACCAGAAGTTGGCCTCGCCGGTCGCCGATGTCGCGGCCAGCGCCTCCCGGTTCGCCCAGGCCAGCATGAGGAGGGTGCCATCGGCGTCGTCGATCACCACGACCGGGAGGAGGTCGCCGCGCGACCAGTCCGGCCGCCGATCGCTCAGCCAATCCATGCCGCCACCTCGTCTGCCCCGACGGCGGCCGGGACCGGCCGGACGCTGATCCCGAGTGCCGTCAGCCGGGACTTGAGCGGCCCGAGCCGCAGGAGCCCGAAGTGCAGGGTCGAGGCGAGGAGCGCGGCCGATGCGCTGCCCTCGGTCAGCACGGCGGCCACGTCCGCCGCGGACCCGCCGCCGCCCGAGGCGATCACCGGGACGCGAACGGCATCGGCGACAGCGCGCGTCAGGCCCAGGTCATAGCCGGAGCGGGTGCCGTCCCGGTCGATCGAGGTGAGCAGCAGCTCCCCCGCCCCGCGCTCGACGGCCTCGCGCGCCCAGACGACCGCGTCGCGTCCGGTCTCCTCGGTTGCCGCCACGGAACGCACCCGCCAGCCCCCGTCGACCGCGGCGGCGGCGTCGATGGCCACGACCACCGACTGCGACCCGAGCCGCTCCGCGAGTCGCTCGATCAGCGACGGGTCCCGGAGCGCTGCCGAGTTGACCGCAACCTTGTCCGCCCCAGCGTCGAGCAGCGCCACGGCGTCCTCGAGCGACGCGACGCCGCCTCCCACGCCGAGCGGGATGTCGAGCGCCGCCGCCGCCCGGCTGATGAGCGCGACGAGCGACGGGCGCCGGTCGCGCGTTGCGCCGATGTCGAGGATCGTGATCTCGTCGGCGCCCTCGGCCGCGTAGCGCCGCGCCAGATCGACCGGGTCGCCGGCGTCGACGAGGTCGACGAACCGCGTGCCCTTCACGACCCGGCCGTCGGTCACGTCCAGACAGGCCACGATCCGCTTGCGGAGCGTCATGCGATCGCCTCGACCGCGGCGCGCGGGTCCACCGCCCCGGTCAGCAGCGCCAGCCCGACGACGGCGCCGTCCATGCCGATCTCCCGCAGGGCGCGAAGGTCGTCGAGTGAGCCGATCCCCCCGGCGGCCACGAGGATCCCCTCCGGGAACGCCGCGCGCAGGCGCATCAGGGTCTCGAGCCCTGGACCGGTAAGCGTGCCGTCTCGCGCGGTCTCGGTGATCGTCACCCGTGAGGCACCCGAGTCCAGCAGGCGGGCGACGAGCCCCTCGGTGTCGTCCGCGTCGGCGGTGCGGGTCCATCCCTCGACCGCCGGCCGCCCGTCACGGAGGTCGACCGAGACGCCGATGCGTCCCGGGTGGCGCTTGGCGACCAGGCGCAGGAGCTGCGGGTCCTCGATCGCCGCCGTGCCGAGCAGCGCCTCGTCCACGACCTCGAGGGCGGCATCCACGTCCGCCGCGGTGCGGAGTCCGCCGCCAAGCTCCACGGCGACGTCCGGCGCCACGGCGCGGGCGGCGCGCACCACCTCCCCGGCGAGGGCGAGCTCGCGTGACGCGCCCGCCCGGGCCCCCTCGAGGTCGACGACGTGAAGCCGCCGGCAGCCGGCACGCACGAAGCGCCGCGCCAGGTCGGCGGCGGTCGCATCGGCGACGATGCGTCGCTCGTAGTCCCCCTGCACGAGCCGCACGGCGCCACCCGCCAGCAGGTCGATGGCGCAGATGAGCTCCATCAGGCGACGCTCCTGGCCACCCCATCGAGGCGTCCGGTCGCGAAGGCGGCGAGGAGTGCCCACCCGACCGGCCCACTCTTCTCCGGATGGAACTGCGTGCCGGTGATCGCGCCGGCCCGCAGCAGCGACGGGAACGTGAAGCCGTCCACCGTGGTGCGGCCGGCGACCGCCGCGGCATCTGCATCGGTCCAGAAGCCGTGGACGAAGTAGGCGTCGAAGGCGGCGCCGGACGAGAGACGCACCTCGTTCCAGCCGATATGGGGCGCCTGGAGCGGCCCGCCGGCGTCGGCCGCCGGAAACGCTCGGCAGCGACCTTCGACCAGCCCGAGCCCCGGAGCGTCTCCCTCGTCCGAGCCGCCAAGGAGGAGCTGGGCGCCGAGGCACACCCCGAGCAGCGGCCGGTCGGCCGCGCCCCATGCGCGCACCGGCTCCCAGAGGCCGCGGGCCATCAGCGCCTCCACCGCCGATGGCGCGGCGCCGACCCCGGGCACCACGAGCCGCTCGGCCGCGCCGAGTCCCTCCGCGGTGGCGACGAGGGACGCATCGGCCCCCACGGCGGCCAGCGCGCGAAGCACCGACCGGGTGTTGCCCGCGCCGTAGTCGACGACGGCGATCATCGGAGCGTGCCCTTGCTGCTCGGCACGTCCGCGCTGCCGGCAAGCCGCGGATCGACGTCCCATGCCTGGCGCAGCGCGCGAGCCAGCGCCTTCGCGCCACCCTCCACGAGATGGTGCGTGCTGCGTGCCTTGCGGACCTCGAGATGCACCGAGGCGCGCGCCTCCCGCGCCAGGGTCTCCACGAAGTGCGGCCACAGCTCGAGCCAGGCGTTGGTCGCCGTCATCGGATCCGGCACCGGCTCGACGTCGGCATGGGCACGGCCGCCGAGGTCCACGGCGCACAGGGCCAGCGCCTCGTCCATCGGCAGCCGGACGTCACCGTAGCGCCGGATGCCGACGCGCTCGCCGAGCGCGGCGTCGATCGCGCGGCCGAGCACCAGCGCGGTGTCCTCGACGGTGTGGTGCTCGTCGACGTGGACGTCACCGGAGGCGCGGACAGTGAGATCCACAAGCGCGTGGCGCGCGATGAGGGTCAGGAGATGGTCGAGGAATCCGATCGGCGTGGCGATCTCGAACCGCCCGCTCCCGTCGAGGTCCACGTGGACGCTGATCGTCGTCTCCGCCGTCGCCCGCTCCGACTCGCCGACGCGCCTCATGCCAAGACCTCGCGGAGGGCGGCCAGCAGCCGGCCCTCGTCGGGCTCCAGGCGGGCGGTGGCGCGCAGCCATCCGGCCATCGGTCCCGATTCGTATCGGCGGACCGCCACCCCCCGGGCGAGGAGCGCCGCATCCACGGCTGCCGCCGCCTGGCGAGAGGGAAGGAAGGCGACGAAGTTCGTGACCGACGGCAGCACCCGGCAGCCAAGCCGTTCGAGCACTTCCGCCACCCGGTCCCGCGCCTCGATGACCTCCCGACGGCGGGCACGTGCAGCCTCCTCGGCGGCGAGGACGGCGAGCGCCAGGGCCTCCGATGGCGATCCGATCGACAGTGGCAGCCGCATCGCGTCGAATCGCTCCGCGAGCCCGTCCGGCACGACGAGATACCCCACCCGGGCGCCTGCCAGGCCGTGGGATTTTGCGAGCGACCGGAGGATGAGCAGGTTCGGGAGCTCCCCCTGCAGCGCCACGGCCGAGGTCGACTCGGGGGCGGCGCCCGCGGAGTCCTCGCCGAACTCGAGATACACCTCGTCGACGCAGACGAGGGCCGGCAGCCCGTCGGCCAGGGCGCGGATCTCGTCGAGCTCGTAGCGATCGCCGGTCGGGTTGTTCGGTGAGCAGAGCCACACCAGGCGGGCGCCTTCGGTCTCCGCCACGGCCCGGAGCGCATCGACCGGCTGGCGGCAGCCCGGATCGGTGCGTGGCACGACGACCGGCCTCGCCCCGGCCAGCTGCGCCTCCACGGCGAACATCGCAAAGGTCGGCGTCGGGATCACGACCGCGTCCCCCGCGCCGACGGCGGCCGTGGTCACGAGGCGGATCAGCTCGTCCGCGCCGGCCCCGGGGATGATCCGCGCCGGCGCGACTCCCACCTTCGCGCCCAGGGCGTTCCGAAGGCGTTCGTAGGCCAGGTCCCCGTACTCGGCCGCCCGACGCGGGTCGAAGGCAGCGAGCGCCTCGGCCGCCGCCGGGAGTGCGCCGCCGCCGAGCGTGTTCATGTCGGCGCGGACCACCTCGGCCACTCCGATCCCGGCCGCGGCGGCCAGCACGTCGTCCGACGGCTCGGCAGGATAGGGCGCGACCCGCTCCGGACGGCGGAGGAGGTCATGTGGGTCATCGGCGGAGACGCTCTCGGCCGCCCGGGCCGCCCGGGCGGCCACGCTGGCCCCGTGGGCGGGCAGGCCCTCCGCCGCGGCGATGGTCTCGACGATGGGCGACAGACGGCGGACGCCCGCGGCGGTCAGCTCCTGGACCTCGATCCAGCGCCCGAACGTCTCGACACCGATGCCGCTCCACGCGCGCGCCGCACCTCCAGTCGGCAGCACGTGGTTCGTGCCGCTGGCGTAATCGCCGGCGGCGATCGGCGACCACGGGCCGATGAAGATGGCCCCGGCATGGCGGACCTGCGCGGCGCGGTCTGCGGCATCGGCGCACTGGAGGCTGACGTGCTCCGCCGCGACCGCGTTCACGACCTGGATCCCGGCTTCGAGGCCGTCGACCAGCACCGATCGGCCGTGGTGAGCGAGCGTCGCGAGCGCGCGATCCCCCGTGGCGAGGGGCGCCGCCAGGCGCGGCAGGCAGGCGTCGACGGCATCCAGGAGCGCCGCGCGGTCGCTGACGACGACCGCCACCGAGTCGGTGCCGTGCTCCGACTGCGCGAGGAGATCGAGGGCCACGAGCTCTGGGTCGGCGTCGCCATCGGCGAGGACGACGCACTCCGACGGCCCGGCCGGCAGGTCGATGGCGACGCGATCGCTGACCAGCCGCTTCGCCGCGGCGACCCAGGCGTTCCCGGCGCCCACGATCTTGTCGACGGCCGGGACCGATGCGGTGCCATACGCCATGGCGGCCACCGCCTGGGCGCCGCCGGCGCGCAGCACGCGGCCGACGCCGGCGATCCGGGCCGCCACGAGGACGCTGGGCGCCACCGACCCGTCGGCGGCGGGCGGCGTGGCGATCACGACCTCGCCGACCCCGGCCAGGGCGGCCGGGATGCCAACCATCAGGACGCTGCTGGCGTATGCGGCCCGCCCTCCCGGCACATACGCGCCGACCCGGTCGAGCGGCTGCCACCGTCGCCAGGCCGCGACGCCGGGACCCGTCCGAACCCGCCGCTCGACGCGGAGCGCGTCGCGCTGGTCGACGTGATAGCGACGGATCGCCCGGGCGGCCTCGACGAGAGCCCGCTCGAGCTCGTCAGGCACGACTGCATCGCGGACCGTGTCGGCGTCCAACCAGGGATCGGGCAGGTCGGCGCCGTCGAAGCGCGCGGTGAGCTCGCGGAGGGCGGCATCGCCTCGCCGCCGGACGTCCTCGACGATGGCGGCCGCGTCCGCGGCGGGCGGCGCCGGTCGCAGCGCATCGACCCACGAGGCACGTCCCGCCGGGTCGAGCCGGGACCAGTCGATCCGGGACAGCGTCACCGCATCACCTTCTCGATGGGGACGACCAGGATGTCGCGCGCCCCCGCCGCCTTCAGCGCGGGGACCAGCCGCCACAGCTGGCTGCGCTCGACGACCGAGTGCACGGCGATCTGCGACGGGTCAGCGAGCGGCATCACCGTCGGGCCGGAGAGCCCGGGGATGAGCGAGCGGATGCGGTCGAGCGCGTCGGCCGGGGCGTTCATCATCATGTACTCGCGCCCGCGCGCGTCGAGGACGCTGCGGAGCATGTCGACCAGCATCGCGATGCGGCCGTCCGCGTCCGGGTCGTCGTCGCGGCCGATGAGCACCGCCTCTGAGGCGAGCAGCGTGGCGATCGGTCGCAGCCCGTTCATCCGCAGCGTGCTGCCGCTGGCGACGAGGTCGACGACCGCATCGGCCACGCCGAGCTCGGGCGTGACCTCGACGGCTCCCCGCACCTCGACCACCTGGGCCTCGACACCGCAGGCCGCCAGATAGGCCACGGTGACCCGCGGGAAGGAGGTGGCGATCCGGGCTCCGGCGAGAGCGGCCACGTCCGCGATCCCCGCGTCGCGGGGGACGGCCATGACCAGGGAGCACGCCCCGAACCCGAGCGGTTGGATCGTGCGGAGCGCGCCGCCGTGCTCGGCCACGAGGTCGGCGCCGGTGAGCCCGAGCTCGACGAGACCGTCGGCCACGTACTCGGCCACGTCCTCGGTGCGGACGAACAGCAGCTCGAGGTCGGCGTTCGCGATCGATGCGCTGAGGCGTCGGTCCGAAAGCTCGAACTCCAGGCCGGCGGACCGCAGCAGGTCGATCGACGGCTCCGCCAGCCGGCCCTTGTTCGGCAGGGCGAGCCGCAGGCGGCCCGTCATCGCTGCTGCACCGCGACGCCGGAGCTGGCCGCACGTCGGTCGAGCAGGAGCCGATACCCGTCGCGGCCATATCGGAGCCACTGGTTGACCCGGCTGATCGTGGCGCTGGAGGCGCCGGTCCGTTCGCTGATCTCGTGGTAGCTGAGGCCGGCATCCAACAGTGTCGCGACCTGCCAGCGCGCCGCGAACTCGCGGAGCTCGTTCACGGTGCACAGGTCGCGGAGGAAGCGCAGCGCCTCGTCGCCGTCCCGCACGGACGCGACCGCATCGGCCAGGTCCCGGGTGGCATCGGTCATCCACCGGTCCTCGCCGGTGGCTTCGCCCTTCCTGGATCGCTTCACCTTCGCCATTGCTTTAGCACGCTAAAGCAACAGCCCAAGGGCGTCAAGCGGTGGCGCCGTCGCCTGCCGGCTCCCCACCCTCGGCCCGCGCCCAGCGGAGGGCGAAGACGGCGGCCGGGCGGCGCTGCTCGAGCACCACCGACCCGCCCATCGCGCTCATCGTGGCGTGCACGAGGTAGAGGCCGAGCCCGAGTCCCCTCCCGGCCGCGACGCGATCGTGGAAGAGCCGGTCGGCCACCTCGTCGGCGATGCCCGGCCCCTCGTCCCGGACGCGGAGCGTGACCTGCTCGCCGTCGGTGATCTCGACGCGGATCGGCGCCCCCGGGCTCGAGTAGCGATCCGCGTTCGTCAGCAGGTTCGTGATCGCCTGCTCAGAGAGGTGCCGGTCGCCGAGGACGCTCACGGTCGGCCCGAGCGCGACGAGCACCTCGCGCTCGGAGCCCCGTGTGCGGAGCCGCTCGATCGCGGCGCCCACGGCGGGGGCGAGGTCGAACCGATCCCTGGTGGCCTCGATGCTGCCGCTGTCCGCGCGCGAGTAGAGCTCCAGTCGCTCGAGAATCCCGATCGCGGCGTCGACCGACTCGAGTGCCCGCGTCGCATGGCCACCCGCTCGCTGGGAGAGGTTGGGATCGCGTTGCGCGAGCTCGATGCGCGCCTTCGCCACGGCGAGCGGGTTGCGCAGCTCGTGAGCCACGAAGCTCGCGAACCGGGAAAGACGGCGGCGCTCGGCCTCCTCTTTGCCGACATCGCGCAGGAGGAGCACGGCGCCACCGCCGGGAATCGGCGTGCCCTCGACGTCGACCAGCACGTCCCTCCCGGACATCGGGATCCGCAGCGTCAGCCGGCGCCGGAGCGCCTCCCCCCGCGCAACCACCTGGGGCCACTCGTCGCGCGGCAGCGGCTGCCCACGCTCGTCACGGGGCTCCGTCGCCCGGCCCCAGTCGTCGAGCGGTCGCTCCACGAAGCTGCGCCCGAAGAGGCGAAGGGCGGCCCGATTGCCGTACGTGCCCGCGAGCTGGTCGTCGTAGACGATCAGCGGCTCCGGGATCGCCTCGGCCACCTCCTCGAGCCGCGCACGCTCCCGCTCGGCGCCCTCGAGCGCGGCGTCGACGTCGGCCCGGGTCTGGACCAGTCGCTCTCGCTCTGCGGCGAGCTCCCCGCGCGATGCGCGGCTGGCCTCGAGCGCCTCGGCGGCAGTCGCCCTGGCGATCTCGACCCGCCGGACGAGCAACACGATGAACGGCGAGCCGATGATGAAGGTCGTGAGCCGGATGACGTCGCTGGCTGCCACGTCGGGGGCGACGCCGGAGGTGACGATGATCACCGTCAGGACCGCGACCCCGGCGAGCCACGCCCATGCCGCGGCGGCGGCCCCGAGCGCGAGCCCGACGAGCGCGATGGCGAGGACGAGCACGACGGTGTACGGCGGGTCGCGGGAGTCCGTGCCGGCCAGCATGGACCCGAGCAGGGTCGTGGTGACTCCCACCGCGGCGCCGACCACCGCCCTCCGATCAGGCAGCAGCCATCGCATCAGGCCGGTCCTCCGAAGGCGAGTTCGGAGCCTACCAGCACGCCGTGGCTCACTTCGCCGCTCGCACCACGCGCCGTCGGGCCCGGCTCAGCCGCTCACGCGCCGCCGAAATGCGGCGCCAGGGCCCCGCCACACGGCGCGGGTCGAGCGCCTCGGGACGCTCGCCGCGCGCGATCTCGGCGAGCAGCGACGACGCCCGGTCGAGCTGCCCGGCCTCGGTGAGGACCTGGATGAGGCTGAACCAGCGACCCGCGTCGGTCACCGGCGCCTCCACCACCCGCTCCACGAGCTCGGCCGCCCGTCCGGCATGGCCAGCACGCCGATGGGCGACGATCGCCGAGCGGTAGTCGGTGAAGCTGGGCTCCACGCCGAGCGACTCGAGGAAGTTGAGGAGCAGCTCCGCATTTTCCGCCCGACGGGCCGCCGGGCCTCGACGGACGTGCGCATCCCGATACTCCCCGAGCAGCACGCGCAGCTCTCGGTCCGCCCAGCGTCGCTGCGGCGTGTCCTCCCCGTACCGCTGGCCGATCCCGGCGATCACCATCGCACCGCGGAGCTCCTCGCCCGCCGACAGGTACGCGTCGCGCAGCCCGAGGTCGACGATCTCGGACCACGGCGCCCCGAGCTCCACGATCCGCTCGAGGATGCCCAGCCAGTCCTCGAACCGGCCCCGCTCCGCGTAGTGCCGCGCCGCGAATCGAAGCCAGTAGCGCTCGTCGTGGGTTCGCCAGTCCTCGCCGGTGATGTGGTGCTCGACGATCCAGCGGTCCTGGGTGGCGGGGCCGGCCAGGAACACATCGGCGGGGATCCGGAAGCCCGCCACCGAACGCCACTGCGGCTGGTGCCACGGGCTCGCCTCCCCCGGATCGAAGCGCGTCCTCCGCCGATGCCTCGGAGCGCGCGTCGGCTCCCCGTCGTCGAGCGGCCACTGGAGCGTCTCGGCCCGTCCGCCCTCGAGGGCATGGTCGTAATGCAGACGGCGGACCGGGTCGCGCAGCTCGGCCCAGGCACGGTTCAGGATCGACGTCCGCCGCGTTGCCACCTCCGACGACGGCGCCCGGTCGGGGTGGTGCCGAAGGACGGCCTCACGGAACGCGGTGCGCAGCTCCTCGCCCGAGGCGGACGGCTCCACGCCGAGCACCTCGTAGTAGTCGCGGGATTCGCTGCGGGCCACGCTCGTCGACGACATCCGATCGAGTCTAGCGCCGTCGTTCGCGGGGGTCCGGCTTTCGGTATGCTGCGCGGGATGCCTGCCACGCCCAGCCCCGGGCAGGCCCGGGCCGGCCACCTGCTGATCATCGGCGGAGCCGAGGACAAGCTCCGTCAGCGCCAGATCCTGGCGCGCTTCGTCTCGCTCGCCGGTGGTGCCGACGCCCGGGTGGTCGTCGTCTCGACCGCCTCCTCGCTGGGTGACGAGGCGACCGAGCTCTACCTGTCGCTCTTCCGCCAGCTCGGCATCGCCGACGTGCGTGGCATGCGACCGCTCGTTCGCGACGATGCGAACGACCCGAGACTCGTGTCGCTCCTCGATGACGCGACGGCGATCTTCATGACCGGCGGCAACCAGCTGCGATTGTCGAGCGTGATCGGCGGCACCGCGCTCGGGCGCGCGCTGGCGGAGCGGCACCGGCATGGCGCGATCGTGGCCGGCACCAGCGCCGGCGCATCGGCGATCGCCAGTCACATGGTCGCGTTCGGCACGAGCGGGGCGACGCCGAAGCAGCGCATGACGCAGATGAGCGCCGGCCTGGGCCTGCTGCCCGGCGTGCTCATCGACCAGCACTTCGAGCAGCGCAACCGATTCGGTCGACTGCTCGCCCTCGTGGCCCAGTCGCCGGCGCTGCTCGGCATCGGCATCGACGAGGACACCGCGGCCCTCGTGAGCCCGAAGGGGATCCTCGAGGTCCTCGGCAAGGGCTCCGTGACGATCCTGGACCCGGCCCACATCCAGACCGACGCCTACGAGGTGAAGCGCCACAGGCCGATCATGGTGTCCGGCGTGACCCTGCACTCCCTGCCGTCCGGCTACCGCTTCGACCTGAAGAAGCGGAAGCTCATGGCGCCCCTGCGCCCGGTCAGCGCCACCGACCGCGAGCTCGCCAGCCTGCAGGCGGCCACGAACCAGACCCGGCGCCTCATCCGCCGCATCGCCGCCGAGGGAGCCGACGACACGGCCCCCGAGCGCGCGCGTCGCCGGGCCGTGCGCGCGCGGCGCATGGAGGAGGCCAGCGAGTGACCGCCACGAAGCCGGATGCCGCGCCCTCGCGGCGCCGGTCGCGTCGCGTCCCGAACCCGCCGAAGGGGGCCGTGCCTCGCCCCGAGCTGACGATCGTCGAGACCCGGGTCTATCGCGGGCCGAACTACTGGAACTACGACCCGGCCATCAAGCTCATCGTCGACCTCGGGGTCCTCGAGCACTTCCCGTCGAACACGATTCCCGGCTTCGTCACCGCCCTGCTGGAGATGCTTCCCGGCGTCGGACAGCACACGTGCGGGACCGGACGCGTCGGCGGCTTCACCGACCGGCTGAAGGAGGGCACCTGGGTCGGCCATGTCGCCGAGCACATCGCCCTCCAGCTCCAGCGCGAGGCCGGCACCGAGGTCGGTCGGGGCAAGACGCGTTCGACCGGTGAGCCCGGCCGGTACCACGTCGTGTACTCGTACGCGGAGGAGTCGGTCGGCCTCGTGGCCGGCCGCCTCGCCGTGCGGCTCGTCAACCACCTCGTGGAGGCGGAGGACGGCTTCGACTTCGCGGCCGAGCTCGAGCAGCTCATCCTCCTCGCCGAGCGTGCCGCCTTCGGGCCATCCACCCAGGCCATTCTCGACGAGGCGGGCCTCCGCGACATCCCATCCATCCGGCTCAACGACCAGTCGCTCGTCCAGCTCGGGCACGGCATTCACCAGCAGCGGATCCGGGCGACGATGACGAGCAAGACCGGCTCGCTGGGGGTCGACATCGCGTCCGACAAGAAGCTCACGAACCGGCTGTTGGCCGCAACCGGCGTGCCGGTCCCCCGGTCGGAGGTCGTCCGCTCCGAGGACCAGGCGGCCGCGGCGGCGGCTCGCATCGGCTTCCCGGTCGCGATGAAGCCGCTCGACGGCAACCACGGCCGCGGCGTCATGCTCAATCTCCTCGACGAGACCGCGGTCCGCGATGCCTACGAGGTCGCGCGCGGGCAGAGCCGTACCGGAATCGTCGTCGTGGAGACCTACCTCACCGGCAACGACTATCGCTGCCTCGTCATCGGCGGCGTGCTCCGCGCGGTCGCGCAGCGCGTGCCGGCTCACGTCGAGGGCGACGGGAAGCACACGATCGCGCAGCTCGTGGAGCTGACGAACGCCGATCCGCGGCGCGGCATCGGCCACGAGAAGGTGCTGACCCGCATCAAGGTCGACGACGAGTCCGTGTCGTACTCCCGCGAGCAGGGCTTCGAGCTCACCGACGTCCCACCGCGCGGTCAGCGGGTCTACCTGAAGCGCACGGGCAACATGAGCACCGGCGGGATCAGCATCGACCGCACGGAGGAGGCGCATCCCGACAATGTCGAGATCGCCGAGCTCGCGGGGCGCGTGGTCGGCCTCGACATCGCCGGCATCGACCTCGTCTGCCCCGACATCAGCCAGCCGGTCCGCGAGACGGGCGGTGGGATCGTGGAGGTCAACGCGGCCCCGGGCTTCCGGATGCACACCAACCCGACCGAGGGCGAGGCACAGTACGTCGCCAAGCCGGTGATCGACATGCTCTTCCCGCCGGGTGCCCCATCTCGCATCCCGATCGTGGCCGTGACCGGATCGAACGGGAAGACGACGACGACCCGGATGATCGCCCACATCATGAAGGGCATGGGCCGCAAGGTCGGCCTGACGAGCACGGACGGGATCTACGTCGACGGCCGGATCGTCCGCAAGGCCGATGCGTCCGGCCCGAAGTCGGCGTCGATGGTGCTGCAGAACCCGACCGTCGACTTCGCCGTCTTCGAGGTCGCCCGCGGCGGGATCCTGCGGGAGGGCCTCGGCTACCAGCGCAATGACGTGGCCGTCGTCCTCAACGTCACCGGCGACCACCTGGGGCTGGGCGGCATCCATAGCGTCAAGCAGCTGGCAGAGGTGAAGCGCGTCGTGGTCGAAGCCGTGCCGCGCGAGGGCGTGGCCGTCCTCAATGCCGATGATCCGCTGGTCGCCGCCATGTCCCGCCACTGCTCGGGGTCGGTCATCTACTTCAGCATGGACCCGGATCACGATCGGCTGAAGTTCCAGGCCTCCCGCGGCCGCCGGTCGGTGACCGTCGAGCAGGGCACGAATGGCGAGAAGATCGTGCTCCGGCACGGGCGCAAGTCGATGGACCTCGTCTGGACGCACCTCATCCCCGCCACCTTCGAGGGTCGGGCGCGCATGAACGTGCAGAACGCCCTGGCCGCGACTGCCGCCGCGTGGGCCGCCGGGGCCCATCTCCACGACATCCGGCAGGGGCTCCGCACCTTCACGACCTCGTACTTCATGGCACCCGGCCGGCTGAACATGTTCGAGCTCGACGGATACCGGGTGGTCGTCGACTACGCCCACAACCCGCCGGCCATGGAGGCGCTGGGTGAGTTCGTCGAGCGGCTGAGCGAGCCGACGCCGGGGGGCGCTCGCGCGTCGGTGACCGGCCGGCGCATCGGCGTGGTCGCGACCGCGGGCGACCGCCGCGACGAGGACATCCGCGAGCTCGGCCGGGTGGCGGCAGGCTACTTCGACGAGATCATCGTCCGCGAGGACGCGAATAACCGCGGCCGCCCCCGCGGCACCACCGCCGCGCTCATCGCCGAGGGGATCGAGTCCGCCGGCCGGTCCCGGCGGGTCGGGGAGGTTCGGACCATCCTCGACGAGCTCGAAGCGACGCGGGCGGCGCTCGACAGCGCCGCGGATGGCGACGTCGTGGTCGTGTGCGTCGACCACGCCAACCAGGTCTGGAAGGAGCTCCAGCGCCGGCAGCACGGCGCCGCCACCGACAGCGAGGGACTGCGCGCGGTCGTCAGCGTGGTCGACACGGACGACGAGGTCGACCTGGACCTGTAGGATCGGGATCGGTCGCCCGCGCAGCGCCTACCTGCCGAGGTGCTCCCGCAGCCGATCGATGCCGACCAGCTGGAACCCCCCGGACGCGAGCCAGTCGAACAGCCCCTGGCGCTCGACGTGCGTCATGACGACGCAGACGTCGCCGCGCCTGGCGCGCCCGAGCAGGTATTGCATCGCCTCGAGCTCCGACGTCCTCGACGGGATCTCGCCCCGGTAGCCTCCCTCCCGGGCACCGGCACGGAGGAGCTCGTTCATCTCCTCGAGGTCCCGCCCGCGCAGATAGTGCTCCTTCTCCGCGATCACCAGGTCGTCGGCGGACCCGGCGATCACGCCGAGCCGATTGAGGATCTCGTCGGTCCGGTCCCCGGCCGTCCCCAACGCCAGGCGGACCCGACGGCGGCCGGCGACGGCCCGCGCGACGTCCATGAGGCCGCTGAGGCCCGCCTCGTTGTGGGCGAAGTCGACGATGGCGAAGACCCCAGAACGCTCGAACACGTTGAGCCGTCCGGGGTTCGTCTGGGTGTCCAGTCCGAAGGATCGCAGGCCGGCGGCGATCTGCCGCGTGGTGAGCCCGAGGGCGTCGCATGCGGCGGCGGCCGCCAGCGCGTTTGCCACGTTGTACCGCGACAGGCCGGCGAAGGTGACCGGCAGGTCCGACGCCTCCGCCAGGCGCCGAGACCGGCGGCCCGCGCCACGCAGGACGATCCAGCCTCGTTCGATGATTGCCGCACGTCCGCCGTGGTCGAGCGCCGCCTCCACCTCGGCGCTCCGCCCGACGAGGCTGAAGGCGTAGATCGCGGCGCGCGTCTCGCGGCGCATGGCCCATGCGCGCGGATCATCCGCGTTCAGGACGGCCCATCCGTCGCGTTTCGTGATCCGAACGATGGCCGCCTTCACGTCGGCGAGCTCGTCGACGGTGTCGATGCCCTGGAGCCCGAGGTGATCGGCCGAGACGTTGGTGACCACGCTCACGTCGTTCGCCGCGTAGCCGATGCCGCGCAGC
This sequence comes from Candidatus Limnocylindria bacterium, assembly GCA_036380455.1. Taxonomy (GTDB): domain Bacteria; phylum Chloroflexota; class Limnocylindria; order QHBO01; family QHBO01; genus JACDBZ01. The sequence goes on from DASVEQ010000031.1 coordinate 23,200, forward strand.
AGGATCCCACCCCGCGCCGTCTCCAGCACGGCCAGGTCGACGCCGGGCTCGGCGAGCACCCGAGACGCGCCGCCGAAGCCCGTCCAGTCTCCCGCCTCGACGAGCGTGCCCCGCACGAAGATGCCGTCCGAGTTCGTCATCCCGACGGTCCGGCCGGCACGGCCGGCGATGTGGGCGATGAGCCGGGTCGTCGTGCTCTTCCCGTTCGTGCCGGTGATGGCGATGATCGGGATCCGCGGCCGCGGGAGGTGCGCGAGCGGCCCGAGCGCCGTCGCCTTCAGCCCGGCGATCTCGCGGTGAACGGTGGAACGGCCGAGCGCCAGGCGTGCCGCGGCCGAGCCGATGGCCTGCGAGATCGTGCGACGCCGCCAGACGAACGCGACCGCGGTCCGGCGACGATCGAAGGACTGACGCGTGCGGATCCGTGGCTCGGCGAGGTCCAGCGCATGATGGAGCCGCCGGATCGCGAGCGCCGCGGCGGCACCCACGGTCGACGCGTCACCCGGCGCGGCACCCTGGAACTCGAGCTTCACCGCGGGGCGCGTGAAGAAGCGGTTCGGGCCGTCGAGGACGCGGAGCTCGAGGAGCTCGACCTCGGGCTCGCGGGGATCGGCCTCGCGCGGCATGGGCGTGAGTATATTGGTCACCATGCCCGAACTCGACGCGCTGCGGCGCATCATCGACGCGCGCCTGCCGCGCTTCATGGCCGAGCTCGAGACGATGGTGAACATCGACTGCGGCTCATACACCGCCGGGGGCGTGAACCGGATCGCCGACCTCGTGGTCACGGCGCTCCATGGCCTCGGCGCGACGGTGGAGCGCATCCCGCATGCGTCGACGGGCGGAGCGACGGCACTGGGCGACCTGGTGATCGGGCGGATCGAGGGGGACGGTCCGCACACCCTCCTCATCGGCCACATGGACACCGTGTTCGAGGCCGGAACCGCCGCCGAGCGCCCGTTCCGCGTCCAGGGGGATCGGGCCCTCGGCCCGGGGGTCACGGACATGAAGGCCGGGCTGCTCGCCGGCCTGCACGCCGTCGCGGCACTGCGCGAGGCGGGGGCCCGACCGGCGGTCACGTTCCTCGCGAACCCCGACGAGGAGATCGGCTCGCCGTTCAGTACGCCCTTCATCCAGGAGCTCGCGCCGCAGCACGATGTCGTGCTCGTGCTGGAGTGCGCGCGGGCCAACGGCGACATCGTCAGCGCGCGGAAGGGCGTCGCCGACTACCACCTGGCGCTCACCGGCCGCGCGGCGCATGCCGGCGTCGAGCCGGAGAAGGGGCGCTCGGCGATCCTGGAGGCTGCCCACCAGGTCCTGGTGCTCCACGCGCTGAACGGCCACTGGCCGACCGTCACGGTCAACGCAGGCGTGATCCACGGCGGGACGCGGCCGAACGTGGTCGCCGAGCGCTGCGAGCTGCAGATCGACCTGCGCGCCGCGACCCGAGAGGCGTTCGACGCGGCGGCCGCCGAGGTCGAGCGCCTGGCCGCATCACCCACCGTCGCGGACATCCACAGCGACCTGCGCCGGATCGCGTCCCATCCGCCGATGGAGAAGAGCGAGGCGAGCGCGCGGCTCGTGGCGTCCGCGGTGGCCATCGCGGCGGAGCTCGGGTTCGGGCTTCGCGACGCGGCGACCGGCGGTGCCTCGGATGCGAATACGACGGCGGCCCTCGGCGTTCCGACCATCGACGGCCTCGGTCCGGTCGGTGGCGACGATCACTCCGTCGACGAATGGCTCGATCTCTCCTCGATCGTCCCGCGCACGAGCCTGCTGGCCGGCCTGATCGACCGCATCGGCGGCTCGTAGCGCCGTATATACGGGATATACTCTCGGCCCATGGTTGCCAAGCGCGTGCTCATCTCGATCGACGAGCGCCTGCTCGAGCGGATCGACGAGGCCGCCGATCGGCTGGGCATGACCCGCAGCGCCTTCCTGGCGCAGTCCGCCGCCCGCGAGGTGGACGGCGGCGCCGGTCCCGGCGCGGATCCACGCGTGCGAGCCTCGCTCGCGGCACTGGATCGGCTGCTGTCGGACGCCCGCCAGTGAGGCGCATCGTCGCCGACGCCGGCGTCGTCCTGGGCTGGTTCGAACCGGACGGTGAGCACCGCGCCCTGCGCGCCGAGTACGAGGCCGGAGCTCTAACGGTCATCGCCCCGGAGAGCCTGGTCTCGGACGCCATGGCCCGGCTGGTGCGGCGTGGTGGCTGGACGGATGATCGGCTGGCGGCCGTGGCGGGCGAGCTGAGCCGTCTCGGCTTCCAGCTGCAGACGCCTCCTCTCCAGGATCTCGCGCACTGGATGGCGAAGGGATTGAGCCCCAGCGGTGCCGCGTGCGCCGCGCTGGCGGCTCGCCTGGAGGTGCCACTCGTCACCGACGACGCCGATCTGCGGCGCGCCGCCTCCGGACTTCTGCAGCGCTGATCGAACGCGCGTATATACCGTATATACGCCGCGATGCAGGGTAGAATGATCGTCCCGTGACCGACGCCTCCCGTCATCGCACGACCCTGCAGGTCCGCTTTCGCGACATCGATGCCTTCGGGCACGTGAACAACGCGGTCTTCTTCAGCTACGTGGAGCTGGCGCGCATCCGGTACCTGCTCGACGTCCTCGAGCCGGCGCGACCGTTCGATCAGCTGCCGCTCATCCTCGCCCGGGTGGAGCTCGACTTCCGCTCGCCGATCGCGTTCGGCGAGGAGGTGGTCGTCGAGACGCGCGTGGCCCGCATCGGCCGCACCAGCTTCGACATGGTGCACCGCATGACGGCCGGGCCGGAAGGCCGCCTGGTCGGCGACGTGCAGACCGTGCTGGTGACCTACGACTACGCGACCGCACGACCGATCCCGGTCCCCGACGACTGGCGCCGACGCTTCGGCGACCACGAGCGCCGATCCCTCGACACCGATGCGCCGCGGCCGAGCGCCGCCGCTGCGAGCTGACCCGACAACCCGCAGGAGACCCATGGCAGATCAGCAACGATTCGACCTGCTCATCCTCGGGGGAGGCATGAGCTACGTGGGCGCCATCCGCGCCGCGCAGCTCGGCCTGTCCGTTGGCCTCGTCGAACGAGACCGGCTCGGCGGGACGTGCCTCAACCGCGGCTGCATCCCGTCCAAGGCGCTGCTCGAGACGGCCGACCTCCTCCATCG
>DASVEQ010000032.1:0-5919 GCA_036380455.1 Candidatus Limnocylindria bacterium
TCGAAGGCCTCGGGACCGAGGACGCCGGCGCCGGACCAGGCGCCGGTCGCCAGCAGCTCCATGCCGATCGTCGGGTTGAAGCCGGTCTGCCAACCCACGACCTGGAGCCGATGCTTCCTCCAGATCTCCTCCGCGTCGGCCACCTGATAGGCGAAAGTCTGGCGCGGGCGGCCGTCCTTGACCCCCAGCACCCAGGTGCCGACGACGGCGCGGCCGCGAAACTTGTCGCCGAGGCTGATCGGGTCGGGCGTGATGGCCGCCAGCACATCCCGTGGCGCCACCTCCATGCCTTTCACCGACACCCGATCGGTCCGGTCCATGCCCAGCGCGTGGATCGTCTTGAGCTTGTCGATGAAGTCGTCACCGAGGGCGTACTTGAAGGTCGCCTTGCGCGTCTCGATCCATCGCGGGACGAGGAGCACCTCCTCGTGCTCGACGTTGACGCATTCGACCGGACCGATCCCCTCCGGGAACGGGAAGGACTCCGGGCCGCTGAACGGCTCGGTGGTGTGCCAGTCGCCGTTCTCCCAGATCACCGGTGGGTTCAGGCACTCTTCGATCGTGGTCCAGATGCTGAACACCGGGGCGAAGGCGAAGCCCGGGATGGAGAGGTCGCCGCCGTCGCGGACGTGGATCTCGTGCACCTCGTCGAAGGCGTGCTTCGCGGCGTGCGCGGCGAAGACATCGGTCAGGCCCGGGTCCATGCCCATGCCAACCAGCGCCAGCTTGCCGCGGCCGAGCCAGGCATCGTGCATGGCGAACTGCTCGTCGCCGAGCTTGATGCCGGGCTCCTCGAACGGCCGATCGGGATGCGGCCTGGACAGCGAACAGGCCATGTCCATGTAGTGCGCATCGGCCTCGAGAGCGCCGGTGAAGATCGGCATGACGAACTGGGGATCGACCGCGTTCATGATCAGGTCGACCTTGTGTGCGCGCGCCAGCCCGGTCACCGAGGAGGCGTCCCGCGCGTCGATCTGCGCCGATGGGAACCTGGGGGCGCCACCCAGCGCATCGGCCAGGGTGCGGGCTCGGGATTCGTCGTAGTCGGCGAGGACCATGGTCTCGAGCCAATCCGCCGTAGCGGAGATGCGGGCGATGGCCTCGCCCACGGTGCCGACACCGACCAGCAAGACTCGCATACCGATTCACCTGAGAGAGCGTGTTCCGATGGGCACGCGTCTGCGCAACAGGATCTCGAGTGCCGGCGGCTACCGAATCAGTGACCGAATGGGGCACATCCGACGTGGTCCGTGGCCGTGCGGCGATCCTAGCACGGAACCCGCCGCATGGCGGCTACGCCTTCGACCCGAGAATCAGGTCGCCGGCGCCCGCGTCGCAGCGGATCCGGCGGCCGATGGGCGCCAGCGCAGATAGAGCTCAGCGGCCAGCGCGTGCATCACGAACGACAGCCAGAACGCCACGCCAAACGCATCGCGGAAGCTCATGAGACCGAGGGCCTCGAACAGGCCGATCCACAGCCGGATCGTCCCCACCGCGACCCCGACGGCGAAGGCGCGAATCATCCAGCGCCGATGCGTTCGCACGTCACGCCCGCGAATCGCACGATAGGCCGTGGCCAGCGCCACCAGGAACCAGGCACCGAACGCGATCGCCGCCGACGCCTGGAGCAATCCGCCGAAGGCCTGGAAGGCGCCGAACACGATGGCGAAGATCCCGCTGACGATGCCGGCGAGGAGGGCAACGCGTCCCATGCGCCGATGCACGACGAAGTGCCCGTTCCGGAACCCTCGCCACAGCTGGATCGGCGCGATCAGCAGGTACAGCACGCCCGGCAGGATGTGGGCGTAGGCGAGCCACGCGAAGCGGGCATATCGGTGCTCGAAGGTGCCCTCATCGGGGATCGTCCCCGACGTCAGGTTCGGCACGTCGGTCGCCAGCCGGATGCCCACGAACACCACGACGATCGCGATGAGCACCACGACCGCGCTCCAGATCGTCCCGCTCGCTCCGCGTCCCATCGGCCGAGTGTACCGATGCGACTCGGGTTAGTGGGGATGCCGTACGTCGCCAGCCCAACCCCCATCTGGGGTCATCATCACCGGCTGCCCGTGCCTGTTCTGGAAGGCGTAAAGGACCTGGCACGCGTTCGGCTCGTCGGGGGCCAGTCCTCGGGCCTCGAGGACCGTCTCGCCGTCGGCGCTTACCGCGCGACGCCGAGGAGCATGGACAGGACGCCAACCAGGATCGCCAGTCCGACGAATGGGAGTGCGATGGCGGCCGCTCGGATGGTCTGCATCGGTTCACCTCCTCCTCGAGGAGATGCTCAGCCTCGCCGATCCGTTGCACCATCCGGCACCTCACGCGACGCCGTTGCGTGATCTCCCGCATTGGTTCGCCGATGGGCCACTGCTATCGTCCGGTCATGTCCGCCCTTCGCCGCATCCGGCTCCTCGACGCCGTTGCGGTCCTCATCGCCGTGGGAGCGGCGGTCGCCAGCTTCGTCGTGTGGGACTTCGGTCGCGTCAACCTCGGCCTCTCGCTGCGTGAGAACGACGGACGCGTGGCAGTCCACGACGTCACCCCGGGCGGGATCGCCGCACATGCCGGGTTCTTCCCGGGGATCACCGTCATCGAGATCGCGACAACCGACGGCTCGAGGGTCGAGCGTGGCGATCCGATCGGGGCGGCAATCGACGGCATTCTCACTCCGCGCGAGGCCGCTTCATGGGAGATCTTCTGGCCGATCGGCGGGGAACTCCGAACGCTCGACTCCGATTACCGCCTCCCCAGCGAGCCCATCGACAGCACGCGAATCGCGACGATCGTTGCGGGCGACGTCGGCGTCGAGCCCGGATACGTGAACGCGTTCGCTCTCCTCAATCGAACCCAGGCCGAGGGGGCGTTGCGCGGCGCGATCTGGACCGGGCTCTTCGGGGTCGGCGCGGCGGCTCTCGCTTGGGTCGTGCTCCGCCATGTCGCGCCCGGTGGCCACGGGCGTCGATATGCGGTGCTGATCGCCGCGACGATCGCGACCCCGTTCGTGATGGCACCGGTCGTCGCGGCGGGCACCGCGGCCGGCATCATCGGCGCGTACGTCGCGCCCATCGTGCTGGCCGTCCTGGTGGGGCTGGCGTTCGCGGGGATCGGCACGAGGACCAGGCGGAATTGGGGTGCGGCGGCGATCGCGATCGGGTCCGGATCCGTGGCTGTGGTGACTGTCACCCTCTACATCACATCTTCGACCCTCTCTCCAACTGATCCGGCGGTGGCATACCTGCTTGTGGCGCTCGCAGCCGGTGTCCCCGCAGCCATTGCGGCAGCGTCCCGAGCAAGCTGGCGCGAGCGCGGGGAGGCGGTCTCGTTGGGCCTCGTGCCGGTTGCCGCCATGTCATCTCTGGCCGCGACGAATCCTCAGCCGATCTTTCCGGCCGTGCTGCTTGTCGCTCTCGTCGGTTGGCAGGCTGCACCAGCTCGTGCGATGACCATGCTTGATGGCGCCTGGCGCGCCATCAGGCCGCGTGGCGGAACCACTGGCGTTCGGCCCGTGCCAGCACCGATTCGAGACGCGATGCTGGTCGTCCTGGCGGGCATTGTCATCATCGTCGGGATGCCGCAAGAGAGCGGCCTGTGGGCGGGCATCGCGGCCGCGCTGGGAATCCTCACGGCGTGGGCATTGCGGGCCGGCGTCCTCGGCGACGCGTGGACCGACGCGGCCATACCGGTCGCCGCATCGATCGCGATCCCCGTTGCGATCGCGTCGTTCGCTTCACTCGGGATAGGCGATGGATTGGATTGGGCCGCGTTCGTGATCGCCCTCGGAGCCCTCGGCGTGGGGCACGTCCTCGCAATCCGCCACGACGACGCCGCCTGGCAGGGCCGACTCTTCGCCGGTTCCACCGCGCTCGCGTTCCTGGCGACCTTCCTCGGGCCGTTCCACGAGGGATACGCCATCCTGCTCGCGGTGGTGGCGCCACTCGTCCCGGGCCTGCCGATCGCGTTCGCGGCCGAGAGCAGGGCGGCGCGCGCCTTTACGACGCGACTCGAGTCGCTGGCCCTGGCGCTGACGCCGGCCGTGGCCGCGACGGTCCTGCTGCCAAGCACGAACGGCATCATCCTCTGGGCCTGGCTGGTGGCGATCGTGATCTGGAGGCAGTTCACGCTGAACCCGCTCCTGGGGATGGCGGAGCGGACCCAGGTCCAGCGGGATGTGGCGGTTGCCGCCGCCGAGACGGAGCGAGCGCGGCTGGCGGCGGACCTCCACGACGATGCGCTCCAGCAGCTCACGATGCTCGTTCGCACGCTCGACGAGAAGGGCCAGAAGGAGGCGGCCGACGAGGCCCGGGAGATCGCCACGAAGCTGCGGAGCGTGGTGGGTGACCTGCGGCTGCCGATCCTCGACGACCTCGGTGCGGGCGCCGCGCTCGAGTGGCTCGTCGAGCGTGTCGAGCCGCTGGCCGGCGGCCCGGTCAAGTTGGAACGCTCGGACGAGAGCCGTCCACCGGCCAACGTCGAGCTGGCGGTCTTCCGGGTGGCGCAGGAAGCCCTGACGAACGCGATCAAGCACGGCCGGCCGCCGATCGCGGTGCGCTACGACGTCCGTACCGATGGGCGGGTGACGTTGGCCATCGATGACGCGGGCGAGGGCATCGGCTCCGAGGCGGCGGAGGAGGCACCGAAGGAGGGGCACTTCGGCCTCGTCAACATGCAGCAGCGGGCAGAGCAGATCGGCGCGCTGCTCGACGTGCGACGCTGGCCCGCCGGCGGAACGCGCGTCGCGCTGGAGTGGCGGCCACAGTGATCCGGGTGGCGGTCGTCGACGACCATCCGCTCGTCCGCGAGGGGACGGCGGCGATCGTGGCCCGCCAGGACGACATGGAGATCGCCGGCGTGGCCGGCTCGCTCACGGAGCTGCGACCCATCCTCGACAACCCCGTCGACGTCCTTCTCCTGGACCTGCGGCTCGGGCAGGAGTCCGGCTTCGACCTTCTCCGCGCCGACGCCCGGCCGATGCCGGCGGTGGTCGTCCTGACCTCCTACGACTACCCCCAGTACGCCGATGCGGCCCTCCGCCTCGGTGCGGCCGGCTTCGTGGTGAAGACGGCCCCGACCGCGGAGCTGCTCGATGCAGTCCGGCGCGCGGCGGCCGGCGGGCTGGCCTTCGGCGTCCGCCCCGGCAACGGGGTGTCCCTGTCGGAGCGAGAGCGTGAGGTGCTACGGCTCGTGGTCGACGGCGCGTCGAACGACGAGATCGGCGCCCGGCTGGGGATCAGCTCGCGGACGGTCGAGTCGCACCTGCGCCGCCTGTTCGAGCGGCTGGCGGTCGCCTCCCGTACCGAGCTCGCCGCGCGGGCGCTGCGCGAGGGCTGGCTCGAGGAGGTCGGTTAGCCATCGCTCGCCGATGGATCGGTGAATTCTTCGCATGGCATCGCGCTCCCGTGTGACGTTGCTCATCAATGAACGTGCTGATCATCGGAGCGCCCTTTTGAACCCGCTGACGCGAACCATTCGGTCATCCATCGGCGCACGTGGCACGCCAGCGCGGCGACCCGTGAAGGATTCGCCGATGCATGCCCCGGCCGCGACGGTTCCGGCGTGTCGAGCGACAATCGGCGTGTGATCCTCCTCATCGGCGTCGCCCTGGCGGTCTTCGTGATCCCGTTCCCCTGGAACATCCCGGTGCTCGTCCTGTTCGCTGCGCTCGAGGTGCTGGAGACGCTCGGCACCTGGGCGTGGTCGCGGCGGGGCGCGGCGAAGGTCGGCCCGGAGACGGTGCTCGGCCAGATCGGGCGAGTCGTCACCGACTGCCGGCCGCTGGGCACCGTGCGGGTGAAGGGCGAAATCTGGCGTGCCCGATGCGACACCGGCGCCGGGATGGGCACCCGCGTGCGCGTGACCGGTCGCGATGAGCTCGTCCTGCAGGTCGAGCCGCTTCCCGACTGAGCGGACGCATCGGTCTAT
>DASVEQ010000033.1:0-35929 GCA_036380455.1 Candidatus Limnocylindria bacterium
CGCCGAGCAGCACGGCGAGGCGCCGCGGCAGCGCCGCGTCCGTGGCGCGGACCGTTGCCGTGGCCGTCCAGGCGACCAGGTCGGCGACCACCATGCTCATGAGCCGATGCGCCAGGTGGACGGCCTGCTCGCTCCCGACGACGGTGGGCAGGAGGGCGCCGTTCATGAGCGGGAAGTCGGCGTAGGCCAGGCCGGCGTGGTGCCCGGTGACCCACGAGCCGAGGAGCATCTGGGCGAAGATCGCCAGCGCGGTGACGGCGACGAGGCGGGTCAGTCCCGGCCGCGCGTGCGCGGCCGGCATCGGCCCATGGCTGGCCCGCTCGGCGATGAAGATGGCGGCGCCCAGGACCGTGAGCGCCATCCCGAGGTGGGCGGTGACGAGCTCCGCGGCCAGGCGCTCGAGCACGACGGCCGCGCCGAGCAGCGACTGGGCGATGACGAGGACGCCGGCCACCACGGCGGCGCCCAGCAGCGGAAGGTCCCGGCGCCGGTGGCTGAACACGGTGATCAGGCCGACGGCGCCGACCAGCGGGCCCACGAAGACGGCGGCGATGAGCCGATGCGAGTGCTCGATCCAGGCTTGGAGGTCGGCCGGCGGGATCCAGTCGCCGAAGCAGAGCGGCCAATCCGGACACCCGAGGCCGGAGTCGGTGGCGCGCACGAGGCCGCCCACGGCGATCAGGACGAAGGTGGCCACGGCGGCGGCCACCGTCAATTTGGCGAATCGGGTCACGTCGGTTCCTCTGGCCGCTCGGGGAGAGGGCGTGCGAGCGGGCGTCCTCGCATGATAGCCGCCGGTGCCCGCGGTGCCATCCGCGCTACGATCCGCCGATGAGCGACGGGCGGCTCCTCCACCTGAACGTCTCGAGCGGCGGCGTGCCGAAGCTGCCGATCGACGGGGCACGCGTCACCCGGCTGGGCGTCGAGGGCGATCGACAGCGCGAGGCGACGGTCCACGGCGGCCCGCATCGCGCCGTCTCGATCCTCGGCATCGAGGCGATTCGGCGCGTCGCGGCCGAGGGTCACCCGATCGGGCCGGGGACGACCGGCGAGAACCTCACGACCACCGGGTTCGACGTGTCGAGCCTGCCGGTCGGCACGCGGCTGGAGATCGGCGACGAGGTGGTCCTCGAGCTGTCCGGCCCCGCCAACCCGTGCCGCAGCATCCGCCACTCGTTCGCCGACCTCCGCTTCGGCCGAGTCGGGATCGTCGCCAACCCGCTCGACAGCCGGATGTACGCCCGCGTGCTGCGGGAGGGTGCCGTCCGGCCGGGAGACCCGATCCGGCTGTGGCCTCCAGTCGACGACGCGGCGGCACGGCACCAGGTCGCGACCCGGCTCGAGGAGGCGGAACGGACGTCGACCCTGTCGCTGTGGATGTCGGCCATCGCCGGTGGGGCGCGATGCGCGGTCGTCGACGACGGCGACGTCGCGATCTCGGCCGCCCCCGACCTGCCCGGCCCGCTCTTCAACCTGGCGCTCGGGTTCGCCTCGCTCCCGAACCTCGTCGGCTTGGCCGCCGAGCACTTCGCCGCGCACGGCGTCACCGGCTGGGTCTGGGCAGAGGCGGCGCCGGGGCCGAACGCCATCGTCGATTCGACGGCCGTGTACGGCGCGCGCCGGCTCGGCCCCGACGAGCCCGACGAACACATGGCACCCTCCACCGACGGCCTCGTGGTACGCAAGCTGGAGCGCGAGGAGATCGGCCCGTGGGCGCGGGTCATCGTCGAGGCTGCGGAGCTTCCCGGCCCGGTGGCCGACGCGTGGATCGCACTCGAGCCGCACCTGGCCCTCCGTCCGCACGATCATCGATTCGTGGCGGAGCTCGACGGCGTCCCGGTGGGAACCGGGGCCCTCCACACCCATCACCGGGTGGGCTGGCTGCGGGCCGGGACCGTTCTCCCGGCATTCCGCGGCCGCGGCATCCAGCGCGCCCTCATCGGCGCCCGGATCGCCCACGCCCGCCGGTTGGGATGCGACCTGGTCGGAGCATCGGCGAACCAGGGCGGCAGCTCGGCCCGCAACATGGGGCGGGCGGGGATGTCGACGGTCGCCGTGCTCCGACGCTACCGGGTTCCCGCGCCGGCCTGAGCCGCGCGCCGATCCGCCGCGCGGGCCTGCGGGGCGGCGCGGACGAGGGCCGGGAGGACGGGCACGAGGCGGCGGCTGACCGCGGCCAGGCGGTCCACCCCGCGCTCGCGCCGATCGCTCCACCGGATGCCGTACTGGCGCCGCAGCTCCGCGGGAAGCGTGGACAGCGACACGAGGTGCACGACGTCCCAGGCGAGCTTCGGCGGGAAGCGTGTCGGATAGAGCACGGTGCGCGCAATCCTGCGCGCGTCCGGGGTGACGTGGACCTCTCCCTTCGCGATCATGCCGCCCATCCAGGTGCGCAGCTCGGCCAGGGTCGCCGGCATCCGCGCGTCCGGGACGCCGAGCGCGATGCCCACCGGGGCGCTCTCCTCGTGGTACCGCTGCTCATCCGCCGGCCGGAGCGGCTCGACGAAGCGGCCGTAGACGCGCAGCGCCGTGTCGACCAGGGTCGCGTGCACCCACAGCAGCGCCTCGGGTTCGAGGGCGGTGTACGCGGCGCCATCGGCGCGCCTGCCGCGGACCGCCGCGTGGATCGCGTTCACGCGGCGGAGGGTCGCCTCCGCCTCGGATCGGCGGCCGAAGACCACCGCGAAGCTGCTCTCCAGGGTCCGCAGCAGCCGGCCGAAGGGGTCGGTGGCGTACGTCGAGTGCTGGGCGACGCCGGCCGCCACGGACGGATGCGCCGCCTGCATGAGCAGGGCGCAGGAGCCCCCGGCCAGGACGATCAGCTCGCGGTCCACTCGCCATGACACCGACCCCGGGCCGAACAGCCCGGCCGCCTCTCCGACGGTGCGCGCGCTCACCCGAACGAGGTTGCCCTGGTCCCTCGGGGATGGCGCGGCTCGCGGAAGATCATGCGGAACAGCATGCCGGCGCCCAGGCCAGCCACGAAGCCGCCGATGTGAGCCATGTAGGCCACCCCGCCACCGGTCTCCTCGGTGACCGCGAAGGCGCCGATGCCATTGATGAACTGGAGCACCGCCCACATCCCGATGGCCACGATGGCCGGCACCGGGGCCAGGAAGCGGAACAGGAACACGGTGACCCGGTTCGTCGGGAACATCACGAGGTACGCGCCGAGGACGCCGGAGATGGCCCCCGACGCCCCGAGCGTCGGGATCACCGAGTCGGTGTCAACCAGGATCTGGGCGAAGCTGGCGATGAGGCCGGCCACCAGGTAGAAGACGAGGTACAGCCCGTGGCCGATGCGGTGCTCCACGTTGTCGCCGAAGATCCACAGGAACAGCATGTTGCCGCCCAGGTGCAGCCAGCCGCCGTGCATGAAGATGCTCGTGAACAGCGTCAACCAGATCGGTGACGGCCCGGGCTCCTGCGGGATCGGAACCGGTTCGCCATCGATCGTGATCGTCTCGTCCTCGACGAGATCGACGCCGTTGGTGATCTCGAACGGCACGGCGCTGTAGCCGTACGTGAACTCGGCGCCCTCGGGGCTGCCGGAGCCCTGGAGGAACAGGAAGACGAGGACGTTGATGGCGATGAACGCCAGCGTCACGTAGGCCGGCCCGTGGCCGCGCTCGTTCTCGTCCGAGATCGGGAACATCGGCCGGATCATAGAGCACGGCCCGCGCCATAATCGGCCCGATGGAGATCGACGTCCGACCGTTCGACGGTGAGCCCCGCCAGTTCTTCGAGGCTGGCGAGCTCGCCTTCTCGGAACGACTGCGCGACGAGGACGCCGAGGCGTACGCCTCCGTCTTCGAGCCCGACCGCGCGATCGCTGCCTACGACGGCGACCGCATCGTGGGCACGGCCGGCATCTTCAGCTTCGACCTGACGATTCCCGGAGGGGTGGTGCCGGCGGCTGGGGTGACCTTCGTGGGCGTGCAGCCGACGCATCGGCGGCGCGGGATCCTGCGGCGGATGATGACGACCCAGCTGGCGGCGGTGCATGACCGCGGCGAGCCGATCGCGGTGCTGTGGGCCTCTGAGGGAAGCATCTACCAGCGCTTCGGCTACGGCCTCTCGACCCTTGCGAACCGCTTCACGGTCGAGCGTGAGCGCAGCTCCTTCCGGCAACCGCACGTCCCCGCCGGAACGATCCGCTTCGTGGACGTCGATGAGGCGCGCCGCCTCTTCCCGCCGGTCTACGACGCCGTGGCCCCGCTTCGGCCCGGCTTCTTCGCCCGCACCCCGGCCTTCTGGGATGCCGAGGTCTTCCGCGACCCCGAGCATTGGCGGCACGGCGCCGGCGCGGCCTTCCACATCGTCCACGAGGTCGCCGGTGCCGTCGACGGCTACGCGCGGTACCGCGTCCGCGACAAGTGGGACGACGGCGGAGCGCAGTCGACCGTGATCGTGGTCGAGAAGCTCGCCGCCAACCCAGCCGCGGAACTCGACGTGTGGCGCTTCCTGCTCGACATCGACCTGATGGCGAAGCTCGAATCGTGGAACGTCGCACCCGACGACCCGCTGATCCTCAACGCGCTCGAGCCTCGACGGCTGGGGATCGCGACCGGCGACGGGATGTGGCTACGGGTCGTCGACGTCGCCTCGGCCCTGGCCCAGCGCCGATACGCGACCGACGGCCGTCTGGTGATCGAGCTGGCCGACGAGCTGCTGACCTGGAACGACGGCCGCTGGGCGCTCGCCGTCGAGGACGGCGTGCCGCGCGTCGAGCGGACGACCGAGTCCGCCGACCTGGCGGCCGACACCACGGACCTCGCCGCCGCCTATCTCGGCGGCTTCGGCTGGACCCAGCTCGCCGACGCAGCGCGGGTCCGGGAGCTCCAACCCGGCGCCCTGTCGCGAGCCGACGCGCTCTTCCGCACGGCGCGGCCGCCCTGGTGCCCGCGGGTCTTCTGACGCGGCTGAGCGGCTAGCCGGGTGGCACCGCATCGGCGCGGGCCGCCACGGCCTCGGCGTCGGCCTCGCGAGTGGGATTGCGGATCCCCGCCGCGTTGATGGCCGCCCCGACCAGAAGCAACGCCGCGCTGACGAGCATGGCGAGGCGGAACGCGTCGGTGCTCGCTTCCCGGGCGGCATCGGCGAGGGCGGGGTCGGTCCCGTCATATGGCCTCGTGAGTGGCTGCACCTGCTCACGGATGGTCGGGTCGTTCACGTCCACGCCGGGCGCCAGGCGCTCGAGTGTGGGATAGAAGGTCGCGGTGATCACGATGAACAGGACCGCGCTCACGAGCGGTGAGCCGACCCGGCTGATGGCATTGTTGATCGCCGAGCCGAGCCCCGCGTTGCGAACGGGAATCGAGCTCATGAGCGCCGTCGTCAGCGGCGCGACGAGCAGCGCGATCCCCACTCCGAACACCGCCTGGCCGAGGACGACGTCGACGAGCGCCCCGCCCGGTGGGACCCAGGTCGCAGGGTCCCCGGCATCGAGCACCCACGCGGGCGAATCGACGGGCACCCGAGCGAACCAGAGCAGTCCGGCCGCCATGACCAGCGGGCCTGCCGTCATGAAGATCCGAGGCCCGATGCGCGCTGCCCAGCCGCCCGCCGGCGTCGAGAGCGTGGTGAGCAGGATGGCGACCGGGATGCCGGCGGCTCCGGCGCCCAGCGGCGAGTAGCCCAACGTTCCCTGGAAGAAGACGGCGGTGAACGCGAACGACACGTACAGCGCGCCGTAGATGAGGAACGTCGAGAGGTTCACGACCGTGAAGTTTCGTGATCGGAACAGGGACGGCGGGACGAGTGGACGAGGGCGCGTGAGCATGAGGATCGGGATCGCCACGGTCGCCACGGCCCCGATGGCGAGCGCCACCCAGGCCATGGGATCCTGCCAATCCCGTTCCTGCCCGCGGGTGGCGCCGAACGCCAGGCCGCCCACCGCGATGGCGATCACCGCGGCGCCGAGCCAGTCGAAGTCACCACGAGCCTCGGAGTCGCGGCTCTCCGGGACCGAGCGCATTGCCCACAGCGCGACGAGGACCAGCGGCACATTGATGAGAAAGGCAGCACGCCAGCTGACCGCCTGAACGAGGAACCCGCCGACCAGCGGTCCCAGGATCGACGTCGCCGACGTGCCCGCCGCCCACAGCCCGATCGCGCGCCCGCGCGCCTCGCCGTCGAACGACGCGGTGATGATCGACAGGCTCCCGGGAACGAGGACTGCGCCGAAGGCACCCTGGAGGATTCGGGCGGCGATCAACGTCTCCATCGTCGGGGCGATGCCGCAGCCGACGGATGCGGCACCGAACCCGACGAGGCCGATCCCGAACATCCGCCGCCGTCCGTAGTAGTCGTTCAGCGCGCCGGCCAGGATGAGCAGCGCGGACAGCACGGCGAAGTACGCGCTGTTCACGTAGGTGATCCCCTCGAGCCGGCCCACGAACGTGGTCGGCAGCGTGGCCCCGATCGACTCGAGTGCCACGTTCACGATCGTCGCGTCCAGGAACACGATCGCCGAGCCGAGGATGGTGGCAACGAGGATCCCGGTCCGCTGGCTCATCGACGCATGGTAGCGGCACGGATTCTGCTGGTTTGCGGTCTCGATGAAAGCGCTTTCAGGCGACTCGGGTGGGGAGGCCCCGGACCGGCGATCCCGGCGCGCTGCGACGATCTACGAGGTTGCACGTCGAGCGGGCGTGTCGATCGCGACCGTGTCGCGCGTGCAGCGCCGCGCCGAGCTGGTCGCCGAGCCGACGCGCCACCGCGTGGAGCGCGCCATCGAGGAGCTCGCGTACCGGCCGAGCGCGCTGGGCCGGTCGCTCGCCCGTGGGAGCCACGAGGCGACCGGCATCGTCTTTCCCGACCTGTCGGGGCCGTACTACTCGGCCGTCATCCTCGGCTACGAGGAGGCGTCGGCGGCAGAGGGCAGCAGTGTGCTGATCCTCGGGACGCATCGCCGCCCCGGGGCGGTCGACCACGTTCTCGATCTCGCCGACCGGGTCGACGGGCTCGTGATCATGGGACGCACGGTCGACGATGCCGTGGTCCGGGAGCTCGTGCGGCGGGGCCTGCCCGTTGTGCTCCTCGCCCGTGGACCGGTCGCCGGTTCCGACAGCGTGCGGGTCGACAACCGGACCGCCGCCGAGGCGCTGGTGACCCACCTGGTCGGGCACGGCCATCGGGCCATCGCCTTCGTCGGCGACCCGGAGGCATCGGCGGACGCTGCCGAACGCTGGGACGGGTTCCGATCGGCGCATGCGGCCGCTGGCCTCGACCTTGCATTCGAGCCGGTCCGATGTGCTTTCCGCGAGGTGGAGGGACGGGACGCCGGCCGACGGATCCTTGCCGGCACCGAGCGTCCCACCGCGCTCGTCGGCGCGAACGACGAGATCGCCATGGGCCTCCTGGAGGCCGCTCGCGACGCCGGCGTGCCGACGCCGGCGGACCTCGCGGTGACCGGCTGGGACGACATCCCCTCCGGCCGGCACCTGTCTCCGCCGCTGACGACCGTCCGGCAGCCGATGCACGACATCGGCCGTCGCGCGGCCGCATTGCTCCATGAGCGGATCAGCGGTGCGCGCACTGAACCCCGACACGTCGTCCTGCCAACCGAGCTGGTGGTGCGATCGAGCTGCGGTTGCGCAGCCCCAACATCGGAAGGAGGAGGAAGACGGTGAGAATCGAGAAGCGGTTGGGAGCCACGCTCCTGACCATCGGCATGCTCGCCTCGCTGGCGGCATGCGGCCGGGACGACGACACAGGCGGCGGCGGTGAGGGCTCGATCGCCCCGCAGGCGTCCGAAGTGGACACCTCGGCGGCGTCCGGCGAGATCGACGTGTGGGCGATGGGCGCGGAGGGCGAGGCCCTCGGCGCGTTCGCCGAGTCATTCATGGAAGAGTTCCCCGACGTGACCGTCAACGTCACGCCGGTGCCGTGGGATGCGGCGCACGATCGGATCGTGAACGCCATCGCCGGCGGCGAGGTGCCCGATGTGACGATGGTCGGCACGACCTGGATGGGTGAGTTCGCCACGCTCGGCGGCCTGGACCCGACCCCGGCCAACATCGACGGCTCGCAGTTCTTCGAGGGCGCCTGGAACACCACCGTCGTCGACGGCACGAGCTACGCGGTTCCCTGGTACGTCGAGACGCGACTGCTCTACTACCGCACCGACCTGGCCGGCGACGCCGAGGCTCCCGCGACCTGGGACGACCTCAAGGCCATGGCCGCGGCAATGCAGGAAGCCGGAGCCGAATACGGCATCAGCCTCCAGCCGGGTGGGACCGGATCGTGGCAGACGTGGATGCCCTTCTTCTGGCAGGCCGGCGGCGAGATCATGGGCGAGGACGGCACGTTCACGCTCGACGGTCAGCCGTGCGTCGAGGCGCTGACGTTCTACGACTCGTTCTTCACCGATGGGCTCACGCCCCCCGCGGCCGAGGATGTGCCCGTCGAGGGCCGCTTTGCCAACGGGGAGATCGCCTCGTTCATCTCGGGGCCGTGGATGATGAGCATCGTCGAAGATGCCGGGACCGACCCGGACACTTATGCGGTCGCTCATCAGCCGACCGAGGAAGCCGGCACCTCGTTCGTCGGTGGCAGCAACATGGCGGTCCTGGCGGACGCGGACAACAAGGCGGCCGGCTGGGCATTCCTCGAGTACCTGTCGCGACCGGACGTGCAGGCCGCGTGGTACGAGGAGGTCAGCGCGCTCCCAGCCGTTCAGGCGGCATGGGACGAAGCGGCGCTCTCCGGCGACGAGAAGCTGACCGCCTTTGGCGATCAGCTGTCTGATGCCAAGGCGCCTCCGGCCATCGCGACCTGGGAGCAGATCGCCGCCGAGATCGACGGCATCATCGAGCAGGTCACCGTCGGCGACATGACGCCGGAGGAGGGCTGCCCCGCCATGCAGGACGCCGCCTCGAGCATCGGCACCGGGCAGTAGACCGGTGACGGCGCAGAGCCAGACGGTGGGCGCGGGCCAACCCGCGCCCACCTCCCCCCGATCGCATTGGCGCGAGCACCTGGTCGCGTGGAGCTTCGCGCTCCCCTATGTCCTGCTATTCCTCGTGTTCATGGCCGGCCCGATCCTGGTCGCCCTGTTCACGAGCTTCACCGACATGCGGGTCACCGACATCCGGAACCCGCTCGACATCGAAATCACTGGCATCGAGAACTACGCCGCGGTCCTGACCGACGCGCGGTTCCACAAGGCGGCGGCCAACACGGCGGTGTTCGTGCTGATCGGCGTGCCGCTCACCATCGTCCTGGGGCTCGCGGCGGCGGTCGGGTTGAACCAGGCCGTCGTGAAGTTCCGAACCCTGTTCCGCGTCGGGTTCTACCTGCCAGTGGTCACCAGCATCGTGGCTATCGCGGTCGTCTGGCGGCTGCTGCTCGGCACGGAGGTCGGCCTCGTCAACGCTGTGCTCGCCTCATTCGGTATCGACGGCCCGGGCTGGCTCAACGACGAGCGATTCGCCCTGTGGTCGATCATCGGCGTGGCGGCGTGGCGGAACCTCGGCTTCCTGATGGTCATCTTCCTGGCCGGCCTGCAGACGATCCCGAAAGACCTGTACGAGGCGGCCGAGGTCGACGGGGCCAACTCGTGGCAACGGTTCAAGGGCATCACGCTGCCCCTGCTCCGACCGACGATGCTGTTCGGGTTCGTCATCACTGGCATCGGCTACGTGCAGTTCTTCGAGGAGCCGTACGTGATGACCGAGGGCGGGCCGCTGAACTCGACGCTGTCGATGGCGCTCTACACCTACAACCAGTTCGGCTTCGGCAACTATGGCTACACGGCCGCGGCGGCCTTCGTTCTGTTCATCGCCATCGCCACGCTGACGCTCGTGCAGTTCCGGCTCCTTCGGGACGAGACGTGAGGAGACAGCCATGAGCAGCCTTGCACCCGGACGTGAGGCCCCAGCGGCGATCCCCGTCGAGAAAGGCGGGCGAACGCGACCCACCGGTGGTGGCGGATCGTGGTGGATCTACGTCCTCCTCGGCATCGGTTTGCTGCTGCTCGTCGGGCCATTCATCTGGATGATCCTCGGCTCTTTCAAGACGACGGGAGAGCTCCGGCAGGTCCCACCGACGTGGCTCCCGGAGCAGTGGACCACCGCGAATTACGAGGACCTCTTCAGCCGCCAGAACTTCGTCCGCTTCTTCTTCAACTCGTCGATCGTGGCCTTCTTCGTGACGGCTGGCAACGTCGTGTTCTGCTCGATGCTGGGCTATGCGCTGGCCAAGCTGAGCTTCCCCGGGAAGCGGATCCTGTTCGCGGTCGTGCTCGCCACGCTGATGGTCCCTGCGGTTGTGACCTTCATGCCGCTCTTCGTCCTCGTGGCCAACCTCGGCCTGGTGAACACCCACGCCGGGATGATCCTTCCCTTCCTGGTGGGGGCCTTCGGGGTCTTCCTGATGCGCCAGTTCATCGGCGGCATCCCGGACGAGTTGCTCGATGCGGCCCGCGTCGACGGGGCGGGCGAGCACTACATCTTCTGGCGCATCGTCATGCCGCTCTGCGGGCCCGCGCTGGCAACGCTCACCATCCTGACCTTCCTCGCCAGCTGGAACAGCTTCCTTTGGCCTTTGGTGGTCGCCACAGGCGAGGACATGTTCACCCTGCCCGTGGCCGTCGCCTTCCTCGCCACCGGACAGCAGGAGACGAACGTGGCCCTTCTGATGGCCGGATCCGTCGTGGTGATCCTTCCGATCCTCATCGTCTTCATCCTGCTCCAGCGCCACTTCACCCAGGGCATCGCCATGACCGGCATCAAGTGAGCCGATGGCGATCCCGATCCCACGCACGCGGCACCCGGGCGCCGCACGGAGTCCCATCTCATGAGCCGATCCCGACGCCTCCTCAGCCTGCCGCTGGCGCTGCTCCTGGCCCTGGCGACGGCGGTACCGGTGACGGCCGCTGCCGACCGTGAGCGGCGAACCCTCGAGCGCTACGCGGCCGACACGTGGCGCTCGTTCGTCGCCATGGTCGAGCCGGACACCGGTCTGCCCGCGGATAACATCAAGGGCTCCCTGCGCGCGTCCACGCGCTCGGAGTACACCTCGCCGACGAACATCGGGATGTACTTCTGGGCGACCCTCGCCGCCCGGGACCTCGGGTTCATCACGCCCGGCGAGGCGGTCGAGCGCATCGAGAAGACGCTGACCACGGTCGAGGGGTTGGAGCGGCACGAGCCGTCCGGCCAGTTCTGGAACTGGTACTCGCCCCAGACCGGCGAGAAGCTGACCATCTGGCCGGAGAACGGCAGCCGCGTCTTCCCGTTCGCCTCGAGCGTGGACAACGGCTGGCTCGCATCGGGCCTGCTGATGGTCGCGCACGCCATCCCGGAACTCCATGATCAGGCCCGGGGATTGGCCGAGAGCATGGACTTCGGCTGCTATTACGACCCGAATGCCAAGGCCGACGTGGGCCTCATCCGCGGTGGCTTCTGGCTCACCGATGACGCTCCCGGCGGCGGCGCGATCGGCGACTACTGCGATATGGGCGAGGACGTCCTGTACACCGGGCACCATTACGGCGCCTTCAACACCGAGCCGCGCATCGCCTCCTACATCGGGATCGCCCTGGGCCAGATCCCGGCGGAGCACTACTTCGGCGGCTGGCGCACCTTCCCTGACACCTGCGACTGGAGCTGGCCCGAGACGCGGCCCATCGGCGAGTGGAGGACCTACCTCGGCGTCGACGTCTTCGAGGGCGCGTACCCCTACGACGACCAGCTGATCGTCCCGACCTGGGGCGGCAGCATGTTCGAGGCGCTGATGGTGCCGTTGGTCGTTCCCGAAGAGGAATGGGGGCCGATGAGCTGGGCGGTCACCCACCCGCTGTACGTCGAGTCGCAGATCGAGTTCGGGCTCGGAGAGGCGGGGTACGGGTATTGGGGCTTCTCCCCGTCGAGCGACCCTGCCGGCGGGTATCGCGAGTACGGCGTCGACGTGTTGGGCATGGACACCCCCGGCTACACCTCCGACGTCGAGCGGCTGACGAGCATCGACCCGGGGTGGGACGATCCGGATGACGTGTGTGATCGGCCGCCCAATCCGATCGAGGACTACGGCCAGGGCGTGGTGACTCCGCACGCCGCCTTCCTGGCGCTCGACTTCGCCCCGGAGGCGACGATGGAGAACCTCCGCAACCTGGCGGACGACTTCGACGGCGTCTACGGGCACGGCGGCTTCAAGGACGCCGTGAACGTGGCGACCGGACAGGTCGCCAACCGCTACCTGGCGCTCGACCAGGGAATGGTGATCGCCGCAATCGCGAACGAGCTGACCGGCGACAGGTTGCAGTCCTACCTCGCCGTGACGCTGCAGCCCTCGCTGCAGCCGCTCATGGCCATCGAGGAGTTCGGAGCGGGCCGCATCGCTCCATGACCGTCTCCTCCACCCGGGGCGCCGGCGGGCCATCCGTGGCTCGCCGGCGCCCGAACATCGTGTTCGTGATGGCCGACGACCACGCGGCGCACGCCATCGGCGCCTACGGCAGCCGGGTGAACGCGACCCCGGGCATCGACCGGCTCGCCAGCGGCGGCATGCGCTTCGACGCCTGCTTCTGCACGAACTCCATCTGCTCGCCCTCGCGGGCCACGATCCTCACCGGCACCTACAACCACGTGAATGGTGTGACGACGCTGGACACCCACTTCGACGGCCGCCTGCCGACCTTTCCGAAGATGCTCCAGGCGGCCGGGTATCAGACCGCGATCGTCGGCAAGTGGCACCTGGGCCACGGCGGCATCCGCGACCCAACCGGCTTCGACTGGTGGTCCGTCCTGCCCGACCAGGGCGAGTATCACGACCCGACCTTCCTGGAGGCCGGTGAGCGCCAGATCGTGCGCCAGGGCTACGCCACCGACCTCATCACCGACCTCGCCCTCGAGTGGATCGACCGCCGCGACGCCGACCGTCCGTTCCTGGCCATGGTCCATCACAAGGCGCCGCATCGGTCCTGGGAGCCGGCGGATCGCCATGCCCATCTGTACGCCGACGCGCCGATTCCCGAGCCGCCCACGCTGCGCGACGAGCACGTCGGGCGGTCGACCGCCGCGGTCGAGGCCCGGATGCGGCTCTGGGACCTCACCGAGGAGGACCTCAAGCAGGTCGTGCCGCCCGGCCTGACCGACGACGAGGAGCTTGCGTGGCGCTACCAGCGCTACATGCAGGACTACCTGCGCTGCGTCGCGGCGCTCGATGAGAGCGTGGGGCGCCTGGTCGACCATGTCGACGAACGCGGCATCGGCGACGACACGGTGGTCGTGTACACCAGCGACCAGGGCTTCTTCCTGGGCGACCACGGCTGGTTCGACAAGCGGTTCATGTATGAGGAGTCGCTCCGCATGCCCTTCATCGTCCGGTACCCGCGCATGGTCGAAGCGGGAACGTCGTCGGATGCGATCGTCCTCAACCTCGACGTCGCGCAGACCCTCCTGGAGCTCGCCGGCGTCGAGCCGACGGCGCCGATGCAGGGGCGGTCGCTCGTCCCGCTGCTCCGCGGCGAGACGCCCGCGGACTGGCGCACGAGCATGTACTACCGATACTGGATGCACCTGGACGGCTCGCACGGCGTGTGGGCCCATCGAGGGGTCCGGACCCATCGGCACAAGCTGGTCCACTACTACGGTGACGCGCTCGAACAGCCCGGGGCGGCGCCCGATCCCCGACCGGAGGAGTGGGAGCTCTTCGACCTGGAGGCCGATCCCTTCGAGCTGCGGAGCCTCCACGACCATCCGGATCACGCCGGCCTCCTGGCGGAGCTCCGGATGGAGCTCTCGCGCCTCTCCGACGAGGCTGGGGACATCGAGCCCGATGGCGATCCCCGCCGGGCGACCGCGCAGATGAAGGAACACCGATGACCGACTCCACTCGAACCGCGCGCGCCGACTGGGAGGCCCGCATCGGCCTGCGCAGCGACGCCGAGGCCGGCCTGCGGCTCCCGTTGCTGGCGACGCCGGCCGGCCTGCACGCGAGCGCCGGACGGGGCCAGGTGACCCTCGACTGGGAACCGGTCGAGGGGGCGGCGGGGTACATCATCGAACGCGCGACGTCACCCGACGGCCCGTGGGACCTGCTCGAGATCGGCGAGCCCGAGGTCCGGCCCGTTCCGCACCCGCCGTACGCCGACACCGCCGGCCGGACCGGCGAGACCGCCTGGTACCGCGTCGCGGCCGCCGCATCGGTCAAGGACTTCGACCAGCCGCGGTCGGAGCCCGTGGCCGCAACGCCCACCCTGGACGGGGACGGCCGGATCCGGGCGACGGTCGATGCGTCGCGGGCCGTCGGCCCGGTCCACCGGCCGTGGCGCCCGATGATCGGCTCGGAGCATCTCAGCCAGCTGGAGTCGCGGGAGACGACGGGTGGCCGTCCCATCGGCGCCGAGTTCGAGGCGGCGTTGCGGATGGCGCGCGAGGAGCTCGGCGTGGGGGCGGTGCGCGCGCACGCCATCCTCGACGACGACCTGGGCACGTATCGGGAGGTCGACGGGCGCGCGCTGCACGACTTCACCGGCATCGACCGCATCTACGACCGCGTCCTCGGCCTGGGCCTGCGGCCGATCGTCGAGCTCAGCTTCATGCCCCGAGACCTCGCGAGCGATCCATCGAAGACCGTGTTCGACTACGGGGCCATCGTCAGCCCGCCGAGGGACTGGGACCGATGGGCCTCGCTCGTCGCCGACCTCACCGCGCACCTCGTCGAGCGCCACGGCCTGGACGAGGTGCGCCACTGGGCGTTCGAGGTCTGGAACGAGGCGAACCTGGAGGTCTTCTGGTCGGGCGCGCGCGACGAGTACCTGCGTCTCTACGAGGTCTCGGTTCGCGCGGTGAAGTCCGTGGATCGCGAGCTGATCGTCGGAGGGCCGGCGTCCGCGGCCGGGAAATGGGTCGATGAGCTCCTGGCGCACTGCGTCGAGACGGGGTCGCCCATCGACTTCGTGAGCACCCACACGTACGGCAACGCGCCGCTCGACCTGCGGCCGATCGCGGCCCGCCACGGGTTCGCCGGACTCCCGCAGTGGTGGACCGAATGGGGAGCACACGCCACGCACTTCAATCCCGTACACGATTCCCCCTGGAGCGCCGCCTACCTGGTGCGCGGCATGGCGTCGGCCATGGGCCGGACCGAGGCGCTCGCGTACTGGACGGTGTCGGACCACTTCGAGGAGCTCGGCCGCCCGCCGAAGCTGCTGCACGGGGGCTTCGGCCTGCTCGCGATCGGCAACCTGCGCAAGCCTCGCTGGTGGGGCCTGTGGATGCTCGAGCAGCTGCTCGAAGAACGCCTCGACGTCGCCGTCTCGGGTGACGGGGCGGGCGATATGGTCCAGGTCATCGGTTCGCGGAACGATGCGGGCCATGTGACGATCGTGGCCTGGAACGGCACGGTCGACGTGGCGAAGGCCGGTGGCGACGCCCGCCTGGATCGAGCGGTGTCCATGGTGATCTCCGGATTGCCGCGCGCGACCTATCGGCTTCGTCATCGGCGGCTGGACGAGCGGCACTCGAACCTGGTGCGTCGCTGGCGCCGGCTCGGAGGGGGTGCCGACTGGCCCACCGACCCGCAGTGGGACGAGCTGATCGGGGGCGACGTCCTCGAGGAGCTCGAGCCGCCATGCGTGCTCGCGGTCGCAGACTCGGCCATCGAGCTCACCTTCGACCTGCCGATGCCATCGGTCTCGCTCATTGAGCTGCTTCCCCATTGATCGACGCGGACCGAATCCCCTGGCGCCATCACTCCACGCGCTTGCCGGCCTCCGATTCGAGGCGTAGCGTCGCGTGAGTGAGCAGTGCCGCGCTCGATCGGCTCCTCGCCATCCTGCTGGTCGCCCAGCTGACGACGGGCCTGCTGACGCTGCGGTCCGGGGAGCCGGCCACCGCGCCCCTCTTCGTGCTCCATGGGCTCCTGGGCGGCGGCCTGCTGGTCGCGTCGGTGGAGAAGGTCCGGCGCAGCGTGGGCCCCGCCGTCCGCGCCGGCCGCTGGCGAGGGCTGCTGCTCGGCGGGCTCCTGGCGCTGCTGGTGGCAGGCGCCCTGGGCGGCGGACTCGCGTGGGTGGCATCCGGGAGGATCTGGTCGATCGGCCCGTGGACGATCCTCACCCTGCACGTCTGGGCCGCCCTGGCCATCGTGCCGATCCTCGTCTTCCACCTCCTCCCCCGGCGATGGCGCCTCCTCCGGCCGCGCTCCCTGACACGGCCGATGAGCCGTCGCACGTTCCTGGCACTGACCGGCGGCGCCGCCCTGGGCGCGCTGGCCTGGGGTGGGGCCAATTTGCTCGACCGGATGCGCGGCGGTGCGCGCCGCTTCACCGGGTCGCGGTGGCTGCCCGATGGCGGCATCCCGCCGCCGACCACCTTCTACGGCGAGGGGACACCCGCGATCGACCTCGCGACCTGGCGTCTGCGGACCCATGGGCGCGTTGCGACCCCGCTCGAGCTCGACCTGGCCGCCCTTGCCGCGCTGGGAACCGACGAGCAGACCGCGGTGCTCGACTGCACGTCGGGATGGGTGATGCGCACCGGCTGGCGCGGCGTGCCGCTCAGCGCAGTCCTGGAAGCCACCGCCGCCGACCCCGAGGCGACGTTCGTGAAGATCCGCTCGGTCACCGGTTGGATGGTCCCGCTCGAGCGCGACGAGGTCGCCACCGCGCTGCTCGCCACGCACGTGGCGGACACGGTGCTCCCGGCGGCCAACGGCGCGCCGCTGCGCCTGGTCGCGCCGGGGCGTCGCGGGCTCGACTGGGTGAAGTGGGTGACCGAGATCGAGGTGGCCTGAGCGACCTCAGCCGATCGGCTCGAAGCGGGCGGTGAAGTGGCGCAGCGCGGATGGCTGCTCGACGATCCGCATGCCGCGAAGCTCGCCGGCGCGCTCGGCAACCCAGCGGACCACCTCGATCACGTAGTCGATGTGCGACTGCGTGTACACGCGCCGCGGGATGGCCAGCCGGACGAGCTCCATCGACGCCGCCGTCTCGGTCCCGTCGGGGTGCTGCCCGAACATCACGGTGCCGATCTCGCAGCCACGGATTCCGCCCTCGCGGTAGAGGGCGCAGGCCAGCGCCTGGCCCGGGTACTGGAGCGGAGGGATGTGCGGCAGCAGCGCGGACGCATCCAGGTACACGGCGTGTCCGCCGATGGGCTGGACGCACGGAATTCCCGACTCGACGAGCGCCTCGCCGAGGTAGGCGGTGGACCGGATCCGGTAGCGGAGGTAGTCATCGTCGATGACCTCGCGCAGCCCCTGGGCGATCGCCTCGAGGTCGCGGCCCGCCAGACCGCCGTAGGTCGGAAAGCCCTCGGTGAGGATCTCGAGGTTCCGTGCCTGCTCCGCCCAGACGTCGTCGTTCATCGCCAGCCAGCCGCCGATGTTGGCGATCCCGTCCTTCTTGGCCGACATCGTCATCCCATCCGCCAGTGATGCCATCTCACGCACGATGTCGCCGATCTCGGCATCGGCGTAGCCGTCCTCGCGCTGCTTGATGAACCAGGCGTTCTCCGCGAATCGGCAGGCATCGAGGAACAGCGGCAGGCCGTACCGGTCGCACACCTCCCGCACGGCCCGCAGGTTGGCCATCGACACCGGCTGGCCGCCGCCGGAATTGTTCGTGACGGTCACCATCACCAGCGGAACGGCGTCGACACCGCGCTCGCGGATGAACGCGTCGAGCGCATCGGTGTCCATGTTGCCCTTGAACGGATGGATGGCCGACGGCTCGCGGCCCTCGGGAATGACGAGGTCGACGGCCTCGGCGCCGGTGAACTCGACGTTCGCCCGCGTGGTGTCGAAATGCGTGTTCGACGGGATGTGCCTTCCCGGACCGCCGACCACGCTGAACAGGATCCGCTCCGCGGCGCGGCCCTGGTGCGTCGGAATCACGTGCGTGAACGGGAAGAGCGCCTGGACGCTCTCGAGGAACCGGTACCAGGACGGCGACCCGGCGTATGACTCGTCGCCACGCTGGATCCCGGCCCACTGCTCCGCGGACATCGCGCCGGTCCCTGAGTCGGTGAGCAGGTCCACGAGGACGTCGGTCGCGTGGAGACCGAACAGGTTGTAGCCGGCCGCCTCGAGCCACGCCTGCCGTTGCTCGACGGAGGTCATCCGGATCGGCTCGACGCTCTTGATCCGGAACGGCTCGATGATCGTGCGCCAGCGCTCCACGCGATGAGCATAGCGGGCACCGCTGACGGATCGCCTATGGCGCGTGCCGTCCCTGGCGGGCATGATGCGCCGATGATGGGGCGACTTCTGGCCGTTTGCGGCTGGCTGGCCTGGCACGTTGGCCGGCCCTTCCGGCGTGGCGGCCTCCGAGCGTACGGGCGGCAGATCGCAATGGGGATCGCGGCCCTCCTCGCGGTGCTCGCCGCGGTCCCGCTCATCCTCCCGCAGTTCGGCGCGCAGCCGACCGATGCGGGCGTCCAGGAGATCTTCGACGGCGTGGTGACCGAGCCCGGCAGCTGGGTGCGGCTGCGAGGGCGGGTCTTCCCGCTCACCGATTCCCCGACCGGCCAGGGGGGAAACTATGCATTGCTCGTGGACGAGGTGGACACGCTGCGTGCCATCGTGCTTCGCGCGCCAACCGCGTTCCCGGACACGCCCCCGGAGGAGATCGAGCCGACCGCGGTCACCGGTCGTCTCGTCGCACTGGGCACGAGCGTCGAGGAAGAGCTACCGATCCAGGCCACCGTGGCAGGCACCCCGCCCCGGGTGATGAGCGATCGCGTCCTCGAGCTCGACCCGGTGACGACCGCCGAACGCGCCGTCTGGTGGCCGCTCGCCATCCCGCCCGCGCTTCTCGCCATCGTCCTCGGCATCGGCGCGCGGGTCGGCTATCCGATCTTCCGGCCGTCGAGCGTGATCGACGTCCTGGCCGCTCCCCTTGGTCCCGGCGAGCGTCTGCCCGCGGCCTACGGCGGGCAGGTCGGGCCGAATCATTGCGACCTCGCCGATCCGGGTGCCGCCTTGCTCCTCGTGCGCCGGGGCCCGCGCGGCAACCTGCTGACCGCGCAGCCGCTGGCCGACGAAGGAGCGCTGGCACCCGCCCCGGTCACGATCGGTGGAAGCTGGACGGCCGGCCGAATCGGCGACGTGTTCACCGTCAGCGAGACGATCCCCGCGCTCGTCGTGCGCTCCGAGCTCGTGAACGCCACGTTCCTGTTCGCCCGCACCGCCGAGCGGGACCGGGTGGCTGCGCTCGTGGCGGTCGAACGGTAGCCGGCGCAGACAGGCGAAGGGGCCGCCGGCCCGAGCACGGGCGCCCCCTGTTTCGTGGGTGAGACGCGTCAGCTAGTCGCTGTCGTCGTCAGTCCCTCCCCGCTGTCGCCATCGGTGTCGTCGGCTCCCGTGTCGACGCCGTCGGAGTCGGTCCCGTCGTTGTCCGTCGCGGCAGCGCCGTCGTCGTCGGTCACGGTCGCCGCGTCGGCGGGCGATGTCGGCTGCGACGCGGTCATCCGCGACAGTCGCGTGTCACCGTTCGAGTCATCGTCGTCATCGGTGTCGTCAACTGCGACCGCATCGGCCGCCAGCGACTCTTCCCGGCGTGCCTGCTCGTCGCCCCGGTCGGCGAAGGCCGCGCTGACGCCGCCGAGCACGAGCATGAGCGCCAGCGACAGGACCACGAAGTGCCGCGCGCTGAGCTGCTCCATCAGGTTGCGCATCGTGTCTCTCCTTGTGATGCCGTTGATGCGGCCCCACATCCCGGATCGAGGGATGCGGACACGATCCGATCCGCGGATGAGATGTCGGTGAGCGCGACATGAGAAGGCTCTCACGCGTCAAGCTTGGCGGCCCCGCGCGTGGCGGCGGCGGCAGCTGACGCGAGGCGGCAGAAGGAGCGCGTGCCACCGGGGCACACTACGGCCACCGGCGGTGCCGGATACGCCTCGGATCCGCGCCCTAACGGCCCCTTCATGCCGGCGCGACACATTCCGGCCATCGTCGGGCCGACCACGGCCGCCTGGTTGGCCGATGCGTGCCGTGGAAGCACACCGGACGTGGCGGTGCGTCTGGCCTGGCCTGGTTGGCCGAGGCGTGCCGCGGCGGCACACCGGGCCCGACGCGGCCCCCACGCGTGCCGCGGGAGCGCGCGCTGATCGATCAGCCGGCGAGCAGCCCCACTCCGATCCACACCAGGTACGCGACCAGGAGCAGCCCGCCCACGACGAGGTTCAGGTTCACGTTGGTGCCCATGACCGCCATGAGCGTGTACGGGCTGTCGTAGTGGATCTTGAGGCCGGCATGGACGCGAAGCGCGATCGGCACCGCGCCGAGAGCCACGAGCGTCGGCCACGGGAAGAGACCCGCGATCACGCCGGCCACGATGATCGCGAACGCGGTCACCGCGCCCATCAGGTAGCCGGTCTGCACGGCGGATGGCGCGAGCCGGACCGGCAGCGTGCGCTTGCCGGCCTCCGCGTCGGACCTTCGGTCAGGGACCTCGTTCACGTACAGGATCAGCGCGATGAGGATGCCTGGCACCAGCGACAGGACGAACGGCTCCCAGGCCAGCTCGCCGGTCTGCACGACGTACGCGCCGAGCAGCATGATCGGCCCGAACCCGAGCGCCACGGCGAGCTCGCCGAGGCCCCGATACACGAGCTTGAGCGGCGGCGCGGTGTATGCCACCCCGACCACGATCCCCCCGACCCCGATCCACAGCAGCGTCATCGACTGGGTGACGGCGACGAGCACGAGGCCGATGGCCGCAGCGGCACCGAACAGGCCGATGGCGATGGCCGCCAGGCCGCGGATCGTGACGAGGTCGTAGACCGCCACGCGGGAGCCTCCCGAGAACATCGTTGGCGTGGTGTTCGCGTCGTCGGCACCCGACAGGGTGTCGAAGATGTCGTTCGTCACGTTGATCGCCAGGTGCGCCAGCGACCCGCCGATGAGCGTCAGGAGCGCCGTCCACCAGGTGAACGCCCCGTGGCTTGCGGCGACGGCGATCCCGAGCAGGACCGGGACCGCGGTGGCCGACAGGAACGGGAGGCGCGTGGTGCGCAGGGCGAGCCAGAACGGGCTGAGCTTCGGGCGGATCGTGCGGCCCTTCTCCACGGACAGCTGCGCCAGGTAGCGACGCGACTGCGGCACGGACCGCTCGGAATACTCGAAGAAGGGGACCTCGGTCTCGTCCCAGCCCCAAGCGCGCGTGGGCGTGAACGCCAGGCCGTCGGAGCGCCCCCACAGCTGGAGGTATCGGCGCTCGTCGTAACCGATGCCCGGCTGCGGTCGGATGTGGCTGCCCATGACGCTCAGCTCACGGTCGGTGGGGATCGGCATCCCGGCCGGAGCCGGCAGCCTCACGACGCCCGCGGCCGCGTCCACCTCGACGGTGCAGGCCACGCTGGTCGGATATCCGGAGTCATCGACCCAGCTGACGACGACGTGCGGGTAGGCCGCGAGCCGGTCGAGGTCCTTGACCGTGGGCGAGTGGGCCGGAACCGAGCCGGACCGCATCGGTGCGGTGGCGGTGGCCATCAGGCGGCCTCCGATCGGGGCGCGCGATGCTCGGTGGGGGCGACGTCGGTGCGCCCGTCGGCCCAGTACAGGCAGCGCTCCGGGGTGATCTCGATGACCGCGCGCTCGAAGAAGAGAGGCAGGGCGACGCGAGCCTTCAGGAAGTCGTTGATCGCGGGCTCCTTCGCGCGCCACAGGTCGAGGATCAGGCGCTCCCAATCGGCGTGCGGATCGTCGTCGATCACCCGCGCCGTACCCTGGATCGTCGCGCGGTCAGGATTGCCCTTCATGGCCACCGGATCGGTGAGCGCGAGGCTGACACGGGGGTCGGCCTTGATGTGCTCCAGCTTCTTGCTGAACAGCGTCGATGAGTGGAGATAGATGTGCGTGCCGTCGTAGAGCGGAATGAGCGGATGAACGATCGGTCGCCCGCCGCGTCCGACGACGGTCAGCTCGCCGACGAGCGCCACATGCAGCAGGCGCTCGACCGGCGCGGGTAGCCATCCCATGGTGGGGATCTCCGTAGCGTCAATAACGTGGTACCTGACCTTAGCACATTTAGCCTGCGCAGGACTGGCGCGCCGGAGCGTATGCGGCGACGCGTGACGCCCGATCATCCCGAGATGGGGGTACCCGTTCGCGCTCGCCCTCATGGCGGGATCGATGGTCTTCGCCATCGTGATCTTCCGCCGCCGCGACTGGATCTGAGGGGTCGGCACGCGGGGTGCATGAGGGGCGGCATGACCATCCAGCATCCACCGAACGACGAGATGCCCCCGACCGTGCCGTCGGAGGACCCGGACCCACCGCCGATCGACACGCCCCGGGAACCGGAGCAGCGTGCTCCGGGCGAGGAGCAGCTGCCGATTGGCGCGCCGCGCGACGAGCCGGATCCCGAGGTCTAGCTCCCCGACCCGGGGCCGGCGACGTCGTCGAGGCATCGGAGGAGCTCGGCGTACGCGAATGGCTTGGCCAGGTGGGCCGACGCGCCCGCGGCCTGCGACCGCTCCGCAAGCTCACCTTCCTCCCGTGCCGTGATGAGCACGGCAGGAGTGACGTCTCCGGCCGCCCGGCGTTCGCCCACCAGCGCGGCTCATCGATCTCTCCATCGCGCGACGCGTCGAACAGGCGCACTTGATCAACGGCTTCGTCGGCACCGATGCCTACATGGCTCTGGAGCAGGCAGACCCGGCGCTCTGGCCGACGATCGGCCCGAATGCGGATACCTGGGGCTTGGGCGCGACGCTGTACGACGCGGTCGCGAAGCGGATCCCCCACTCCCGAGGCAGCCACGAGGCGTCCGGGGTCCACCGCTTCCCCCAGCTCGCCGAGTCGCCTGCACTCCTTGACCCGATGCGTCACTCGCCGGGGCTGGTGGACCTGGTCATGGACTGCCTCCGGCGCGACCCCGTTGCCCGGCCCTCGGTTGCCGAGCTCTTCGACCGACTCGACGAGCTCGCCTCGATCGCCGGCGTCGGCAAGGTCCGCTTTCGCTGAACGCAAGAGGCCCGGCCAGGGCGGCCGGGCCTCTCGGGTTTCGCCTTCAGCGCTGGAGCTGCTTCGGGCTCCGCCGGAGCTCCAGGCCGATCAGCACCGGATCGTGATCCGATGAGCGGAAGGCGCTCGGGTCGTAGTAGGCATTGGCGATCTCCGCCGTCCGGAACCGCTGGTTGAAGGACACGCCCACCGACTCCTGGTAATCGATGGCCGGGACTTCGTCCGCATTGAGGTGCCACACCGCGGCACCCGTCACACGGGCCGCCAGCGTCTCGGTGGCCAGCGCCGTGTCGAGCGTCCCCTGCTGGCCATCGAAGGTGAACGTGTAGGGCGCGGCTCCCTCGCTGAATCGGACGAGCTGGTCCTCGTACCCCGAGTCCTCGAGCGCCCGGATGGGGTCCTCGCGGCCATAGGCGTTGAGGTCACCGATGATGAGGGTGCCGATCACGTTCTCGCCGGTCGGATTCGACGCAACCCAGTCGGCAAGCGCTTCCGCGGCCTGCGTGCGGGCGACGTTCCAGAAGCCCTGGCCATCCCCCTGGTCGAAGTTCGGATCGGTCTCGTCCTCGAGGCCGCTCTGACCCTTCGACTTCAGATGGTTGACCACGACCGTCACGCGCTCGCCACTCCCGAGGCGCACGAAGCTCTGCGCTAGCGCCGGCCGGCTGAGGTCATCGTCAAAGCGAGGATCGACCGCGCTGGTGAGGATCGCCCAGTCACCGACGGGGCGCACGGTGCGACGGTCGTAGATGAACGCCTGCTTGATCTCGTCGGTCCCGATCACGCCGGTGTCGACGAACCGGTACACCTCGGATCCCGCCTCGGCATTGAGGGCGTCCACGAGCGTTCGCGTGGCCTGGAACTCGCCGCCGTCGTTCTCGATCTCGATGAGGCCGTAGACGTCGGCCCCCAGGCGAGTGATGGCGTCCACGAGCTTCTCGGTCTGGCGCTCAAGTTCTGACGGCGTGACCGCGCCGCGGGTCGTCGGGAAGCCCCCACCCTGGCCATCCCCGTCGAAGTAGTTGAGCACGTTGAAACTCGCGACCTTGAGCGTGCCGCCGACCTCCGGCGGGTTCTCGTCACGCGGGCGCATGCGGTTTTCCGCAAGTTCGTCGGTGATGGCGTCGAGGTCGACGGGCTGGAGGCGCCACACGCCGAACCCGAAGTGGAGGACGGCCACGTGGTCGAGCAGCTGGTCGCCGATGCGAAGCGTCTCGCCTGCTCGAACGTAGGGCAGATAGTCGACGCCATGACTCAGCAGGTTGAGATTCTGGCCGCTGCGGCCATCGTCGAGGATGATCGTGGCTGCCGCGTTCGCCGCGGCGAGCGCGATCGCTTCGGGCGAGTTGGGCAGATGGACATTCGTGGGCGTCTTGAGGGCTCCGTCGGCCGACAGCCGGATCTCGCCGAATCGCTCCAGCTGGAAGAACTCGGTCACCGTCAGCTCTGGATGGCTGACCCGCATCGACTCGAGCGGCTCGAGCGTCGCGTTCCGGTCTGCCGGCGCGAGCGGCAGCGGCAGCGCGACCGCGGCCGGGAGCTCGATCTCGAGCTCACAGGCCAGGATCTGCGTTTCCGTGATCTGGGTCACGCCGGAGAACTCGCTGGCGCTGCCGGCTACCGCGACGACGTCGCCGACCCCACCGGTGAACGATCCGTCACCGTCGAAGACGAAGATGCCCTCGGAGGTCGCCGGGTCCTCGTCACGATCCCCGGTGCCAGCCTCAAGGAAGAAGCCCCGCAGGCCCTGGTTGTTCGGAAGCCCGCTGGCGCCACCTGACGTGAAGTCGGCGGTCACCACACCGCGCACGCTGACCGTCTGACCCGCGACCGGCGTGGTCGCTCCGGGGCCCTGGACGTCCGAGATCAGGTGCGACGGAGTCGTGCAGATGTTGCCGATCGTGAAGCTGAAGACATGGTCTGCCGCCATCGTGTCCGGCGGGTCGACAACGTCGAGGTCGGTCACGTTCGCAGCCACGATGGTGACCGTGCAGGTCTCCTCGTCCACGAGCCCGACATCGGGATCGAGGGTCCATGACGTCGGCCCGCCGCTCACCGTCGCCGTAACCGCGTCGCTGGTCGTGCACGCGATCGTGTACCAGCCTTCGGCAACCGCGACCGGCTCGCTGAAGGTGACTGACAGGTTCGTCGTGCCGGGGACGCCGGTGGCGCCGTTCACGGGGGCGGTTGATGTCACGGATGGTGCGACGTCGGCATCTCCATGCACACCGAGCCCAGCGAACGTATCCGTGGCGAAGCCATCCCACTCGACACCCGGATCGAACGCGTCCGCGCCCGCCGCATCGCCCGCCTCGATGCCGGCTTTACGACGGAGGGTGTTGTCGGCAGTGCTGGTGAGACCGCTTCCCCACTCCGAGCCGGGATCAAACCCAACCTGACCGATGACGTCGATGACGGTCGTCCCCATGCGCAGGGCAACCGCATCGTCGCCGTTGAACCATCCTGATCCGTTCGTCTGGTCGGCCTGCGCCAGGATCGGCGCGGTCGCGCTCGAATGAGCAAGAACGAAGACGTCTCCGTCGGCAACGGAGCCAGCCAGATTGATCGTCAAGCCGGGGGTGGCGGAACCGTTGAAGAACATCTGGACGCTGTAGCCGCCCGCGGTCAGATCGATCGCGCCGCCCGTACCATTGAAGATCTCGAGCGCCTTGTTGTTGCTGCTTCCCTCGATGTACTCACTGAAGAAGAGTTCCGTCGGCGCGGCGCGGGTGGCCGCTGGAGCTGCCAGGGGCAGCAGGGCGCCGAGCGCAAGCGCGAGGGCGACGAGCAGCGCGAGCCCGCGCTGGATCGGCATCGAGTGGGTGACGGACACGGACGGCAGGCCTCCAGCTGGTGCGAGCGTGCGTCGGCATCGGGCGACGATGCGCGCGAGGATGTTGGAGACCCAGCATAGTCGGCGCGAAGCCGCCGACAATCACCTCTTCAGTAAAGAAGCCATGAAACCATCTGCGCCACCGCGCTCTCCACCCAACTGGCCCGGACTATGCATGACCTGCCAGCATGCGCACCGCATCGACGCGGCTCGCAGCACGTTCTGGCGCTGCCGCCGATCGGAGACCGATGCGCGCTTCGCGCGTTACCCTGCGCTGCCGGTGCGCGCGTGCATCGGCCATGCGCCGATGGAACCGGAGCCCGCATGAGGTCGTCTGAACGCCACGATGCGTACCCTGCTCCGCCGATTGGCGCTCCCGTCCCTGGTCGCGGTCGTGGCCGCCTGCGCCGCCCCTGCCGCCGAGCCCGGTGATCCGCCGATGAGCGCTCCCGCGTCCCGGGGCGGCGACGGATCGCCACCCGGTGAGGTCTCGGAGGCCATGGTCGATCGGGTGATCGCCGACGCCGCCAGCGGCGCCGGCGTTGATCCGTCCGCCGTCCGCGTCATGAGCGCCGAGTCGGTGACCTGGAGCGATGGCTCTCTCGGCTGCCCGCAGCCGGACCAGATGTACACCCAGGCGCTCGTGCCCGGGTATCGCGTCGTCGTCGAGATCGACGGCGAGGAGCTGCATTTCCACGCTGGCCAAGACGGCGTCTTCACGTTCTGCGAGGACCCCCAGCCGCCCATCGACGACGGCACCGTGGACCGCTGACCCCAGCATGAGCGAGGCCCCCGCCCCTGGACCGGCAGGGGCGGGGGCCGGGTCGAGGACTTGGCGCTACGGAGCGGGCGTCATCGACAGGGCTGCGTCGGCGGTCGCCAAGCCGCTTCCGGTCGCATCGGGACCGAAGCAGAAGTCAACGACGCTGAAGGTGATCACGTCGAATACACTGCGGCACAGCTCCGTGCCGCCGCCGAAATCGAACGGGATCGCGCTGCCTTCCAGGATCGCTTCGACGGCCGGCGCGTCCAGAGTGCCGTTCTTCTCCGCCATGAGCGCCGCGATGCCGGCCACGTGCGGGCTGGCCATCGAGGTGCCGCCGAGGAAGAAGTAGCTCGTCTTCCCCTGCTGGAGCTGGAACGGCCCGACGACCCACGACCCGGGTGCGGCGACGTCGAGATCCTGGCCGGCGAGCTCGCGGCTCGAGAAGTCGGCGATGTAGAAGTCGTCGGCATCGGTCGGATCCGCGACGTTCTTCGCGTTCCACCAGTTGTTGGCGAACTCCGTGCCTGCGGCGTTCGTCCACTCGCCGATCCAGCCCGATGCGGCGGCCGAGATGACCGGCTCGTAGGCGCCGGGGAAGCCCATGCCGTCCGCGCCGTTGTTGCCGGCCGAGGCGACGACGATGACCCCCGCGTCGATCGCGCGATCGATCGCCGCCTGCTCGACCGCGTCGAGCACCGGGCCGCCCAGACTCATGTTGATCACCACCGGGTGGCCACTCAGCGGGCCTTCCTTGAGCTCAGCGACGTACTCGATGCCTCGCGCGACCACGGACGACCAGCCGGACCCGTTCTGGTTCAGCACCTTGACCGGGATGATCGTGGCGCCCGGGGCCACGCCGTTGATCGGCGTGCCGCGAAGGCTGTAGCCGATGATGGTGCTCGAGACGTGGGTGCCGTGCCCGTGGGTGTCGTGCTCCCACTTGTTGGGCTGCGTCGAGACGGAACCGACCTCGCCGCCGCCACCACCGAAGGCGATCGCATACTGTTCCGCGATCCGCTGCTCCGGGAAGTACTGCCGCCACGAGTCCATGAGGCCCGTGTCGAGCACGGCGACATAGACGCCATTGCCCGTGAACGACTCGGTCCGGCCGGCGCCGAAGTCGGTGACGTTGACGGCATCGAGATCCCAGGTGTTGAAGCCATTCTCGAAGTCATCGGCGGAAACGGTGTCGATCGGCGCGCCGTTGCGAATGGCGTCAGGGTTGGCGGCAGACACGAACGGCAGCTGCCGGATGTCCGGCAGGGCGCTGGCCTTCGCCTGCATCGTCACGGCGTCGATGCTGTGCAGGACATCTCGCACCCGCCCGTGGCTTCCGAGCTGGGCCAGGTGCGCATCGGTGACATCGGTGTTGAGCACCACGTTGATGCCGATGGTGCCGTTCTGACTCCTGGCGAGGCTCACGCCGGCCATCGCCAGCACGAGCACGAACGCGGCAAGAAGGGCGACGATCCGTCTCATTCCCGATCCTCTCTGCTAGATGCCGGTGAAGTGTCGATCATCCCACGGCGCGACCGACGCGCCGGCTCGACGGATGGTCAGCCATCGTACGACGAGCAGCGCGCGACGCCCAGGCACGTGGCCATGTCGCGTTGACCGCAGTCGACGGAACGTGACCAGAACCCTCGCCGGCGCGCCGCGAGGGCGCGACTCCGGCGGGCGAACCGGCCCGAAGGCCCGCCTATCCTACCCCGCCGTTCCGACGCGGTACACGGCTGCTCGAAAGGCCCTCAGCGCGGGTCCATCGACGCCGCCATCGCGATGGCCACGAGCCGGCACAGCACCACTACCGAACGGTCCCCGACGTCCGACGTCGGGACGAATTCGGTGAAGACGGCGCCGGCCAGGCGGGGATGAATGCCGCGCAGCAGGTCGCTGGCCTCGAGGTAGCTCAGCCCACCGGGCGCCGGTGCCGAGACGGCCGGGAAGACCGACGGGTCCAGGCCGTCGCAGTCGAAGGACAGGAACACCGATGCCTCCGCAGGCAATTGGTCCAGCAACCACGGGGCGCCACGCTCGTGGAGCTCGCGCGCCGTGACAAGGAGGTTGCCGGCTGCGCGCGAATCGGTGACGTCGGAGGCTCGGGCGCTTCCCACGCCGCGCAGCCCGACGTGGACGATCCGCTCGACGTGCGCCATCTCCGACGCGCGGCGCATCGGCGAGGAGTAGCCCTCGCGGACGCCATCCACCGCGTCGCGGTAGTCGAGGTGGGCGTCGACCTGGAGGACGGTGATCGGCCCCCGGCCGGCGAAGGCGCGGAGGATCGGGATCGGCACCGAGTCGTCGCCGCCGATGCACACCGGGACCGCCCCACGCGCCAGGACCGCACGGACGGCCGCCTCGGTACGGAGGGCGTTCGCGGGCCCGTCGTGCGGCTCGCCCGGCACGTCGCCGGCGTCCACGAGCCGCAGTCCGTCCTCTGGCAGCATCGGCGCGTCGAGGTCGAAGTCCCAGTGACCGCGGAAGCGGGCCATCCGCTGTGATCGGGCACGGACAGCCGCCGGTGCCTCGGCGCATCCGGCGGTCGCGCCGGGGCGCGGGTACGGCCAGCCGTGTGGGACCCCGAGGATCGCGACGTCGGCGTCGAGCGCGTCGAGATCGGTCTGGACCGGGGTGCCGAGGAAGCCCGCATCGGGCGGATTCGTGCGCATCGGCGCGAGGGTAGCAGCCGGCTCAGGCCCGCTCCGCGCACTGCCGGCATCGGCCGACGAGCGTCACGTGGCCGATCTCGATCTCGAACCCATCGCCCGACCGCAGCGCCGCCACCACGCCGGCGGCCTGGTCCGGACCGATCTCCCACGTGGCGCCACACTCCGCGCAGTGCAGGTGGCCATGCTCGGACGCGGGCAGGACGTGGAACTCCTCGCGACCGTCGGCCCCGTGCCCGTGGCGAACGAGGCCCAGCTCCTCCAGGACGTCGAGGGTCCGGTACACCGTGGACGGGATCGTCGACGCATCGCGCGCCTTGCACCGTTCGACCAGCTCGGCGGCCGTGACGTGGCCATCCGACTCCGCCAGCACCTCGATCACCGTCGAGCGCTGCGGAGTCCAGCGCAACCCGCGGCGGCGGAGGCGCTCCCCCACGGCGTTCCACGGCGTCGGCAGTGACCGGGCGGTGTCCATCGGCCGTAGTGTATGCTGTCCACCTCTTATTGCAACGCTTTGCAATAGTCTCCGCGGAGGACCGATGACCCAGCTCCTCGCGCTCGCCGGCTTCGGCTTCCTGCTCGGCATGCGCCACGCGACCGATGCCGACCACGTGATCGCGGTCACGACGATCCTGAACCGCAGCCGCCGCTTCCTGGACACCACGTTGATCGGCGCGTTGTGGGGACTGGGGCACACCATCACCGTCGTCATCGTCGGCGTGCTCGTCATCGGGTTCAACGTCGTCATTCCCCCGCCGGTCGGCCTGGCGATGGAGTTCGCCGTCGCCCTCATGCTCATCGGCCTCGGCATCCTCAACCTCTCCGGCGGGCTCCGCTCGCTGACCGAGCGGCTCACGCCCCCGGCTCCGATGCACTCCCACGATCACGCCCATGCCGGGTCGCACGGCGCGCACGCCCACCTCCACGGGCATGGCTCGGACGAGCGTCTGGCCGGTGGCGGCGTGGTGGCGACCTTCGGCTGGTACCAGCTCGTCCGGCCGGTGGCCGTCGGCCTGGTGCATGGACTGGCCGGGTCGGCGGCGGTCGCCCTGCTGGTGCTCGCCACGATCCAGGACACGGGGACTGCGCTCGCCTACCTCGTGATCTTCTGCATCGGGGTCGCGGCCGGGATGGCGATCCTGACGACCGTCATCGGACTGCCGTTCATGCTGTCGAGCACGAAGTCGGTCGAGATCAACCGATGGCTGACGATCGGGTCCGGCGTCCTCTCGCTCGCCTTCGGCCTGCTCCTCGCCTACGAGATCGGGATCGTCGGCGGGCTGTTCACCGGCGACTTCAACTGGCAGCCCGCGTAGCGCTTCGCCCCACCGGACCCACGTTTGCCGCCGGCACAAGCAACGACGAAGGACGGCGCGCGGCGCCGTCTTCCGCCTTCGTTCATTGCCATCGCGGCACACCGCGACGAGGTTGAGGGTGAAGTTCGTCGTTCGTTGTCGGGGCGGCAAACGCCGCCCGGTGGCTACCCCGCGGGGACCTCGGCCGCCGCTGCACGGTTGATCACCAGCGGCTCCCCGGTCTCCAGCAGCGTCTTCAGCCCGGACAGGATCGGGCTCCAGCCGCCGGCGACCTCGTGGTACGTGGCGGTCTCGGTCTCGAACCCATCGTGGACCATGCGGAGCCGGCAGGTGGCGCCCATCGGCTCGATCTCGTACGTGATCCGCGACGGCGGATCGGCGGCCACGTCGGGGCTCCAGAGGGCCGAGAAGGTCGTGACCAGGCGACGCGGCGGGTCGGCCTCGAGGACCTCGCCGTCCAGGAGCACGTCATTGCCGCGGTAGTAGCGGAAGGGACTGCCGACGGTGACGTCGCTGCGGACCTCGGTGTCGTAGTAGTACTGCTTCGTGAGCTCGCCATCGGTGAGTGCCTGCCAGAGGCGCTCGGGCGTCGTGCGGATGTAGATCTCGTAGACCTGCGCGGGTGCGGTCATCGGTGACGGTGCCTCCAGGCTGTACTTCAGATCCGCCATGCCGTCGACGAAGTGGGCCGCGTAGCGGCTGATCCATCGGTCGCTGATGAGGCGGATCGGAACCGGGTTGAGGTAGTGGAGCTTGCGACGGCCATCCCGCTGCGTGGTCACGAGGTGCGCATCCTCGAGCACGCGGAGGTGCTTCATGACGCCGAAGCGGGTCATCTGCGGCAGCGCCGCCTCGAGCTCGCCCAGCGTCTGGCCGTCCTGCTCTCTGAGCCGATCCAGCAGCAACCGCCGATGCGCGTCCGCAAGGGCTCGGAATGCCGGCTCCAGCTCGTCCATGCCGGCCAGTATATGTGACCTATCAGTCACATGTCAAGGTTTCGGGCAGCAGCGCGAGGTGGAGGCCGGCGCACCTGCACTGAGACCATGCCGACGAGCACCTCCACCCTCGACCTGGTGCGGACCACTCGGGCTGAGAACCGCCGAACCATGGAGTCGCTCAGGGCGTCGCTCGAGGCCCGCATCGATCGGTACGCACAGGTCGGCGTGATGCGCATTCAGCCCGACATCGCGGGCGCCGTTCCTGACCAAGGATCGAGCGGCCCACGAGGCTGATACCCTCCCGACAGCGGCCGTGCAGGTCAAGGAGGGAGAGAGCGTGGGATTTCTCAAGCGGATGATGAGCGGCGGCGAGACGCCCGAGCCCGGCCCCGCGTGGGCGGCGCCGATGAACCGTGCCGACGCGGACGCGTTCGTCGAAGCGCTGAAGGCAGACCTCCATCGGCGTGGGCTGCCCCACCAGGTCGGCGAAGGCCATGTCTCGATTGAGCGCAACGGCAAGTCGAACGACTATGGGCTGACCAATCTCGTGCAGCTGTGCCACCAGGTCGGGCGTCGCGAATGGGCCACGGCCATCGGCAGCCATTTCGACAACCTGTTCGCAGCAGCCGATGCCGACGCCGAGGTCCGCGAGCTGGCCCGCGACTTCGATGGGGTCAGGTCGATGTTCAAGGTCCGCCTCTATCCCGGGGCGAGCCTCGGCGGCATGAATCCGAACCCGCCGGCCAGCTGGGAGCTGGCACCGGGTCTGACGGCGGCCTTCGTCTACGATCTGCCGACCACGGTCAGCACCGCGAACGCGGAGCAGGTCGAGGCGTGGGGCATCGGGCATGACGAGCTGCTGGCCGCCGCGCTCCGGAACGTCAGGACGGACGCGGTCGACGCGCAGACCATCGGCCAGGACGGCGCATCGGCGCTGGTCGCATGCGTCGCCGATCACTTCTTCGCCGCCTCGCATGCGCTCCTGCTCGACGAGCGCCTGCCGGAGTCCGCGACGGCGGGGGCGGTCTTCGTCGTCCCGCACCGGCACGCCCTGCTGTATGCGCCGCTGGTCGACATGGGCGTCGTCCAGTCGATCAACGAGCTCATCCAGCTCGGTGTCTCGATGTTCCAGCAGGGACCCGGCTCGATCAGTCCTGGTGTCTACTGGTGGCGCGACGGATCGGTCACGCTGCTGCCGGCGCAGTTCGACGGCAAGGCAGTCCAGTTCTCGCCGCCCGACGAGTTCGTGCAGGTACTGAACGCGCTACCCGCCCCATAGCACACATCGCGCCACGGCACCCTTGACCCGAGTCCATCGGCCTGCGGTCGCGCTGATGTGCCCCACCGGCATGCAACGGCGGACGACGAGGTCGGGTGCGGGTCGCCGACGGACGCGACGTGCCACCGAGGCACGCGCCAGCCAGCCTCATGCCCAGGTCAGCGATCTACCGAGCGCTACCCGCCGATGCGTGCACCGCCGGAACACAACCGGAAGCGATGCCATGGATTCAGACGAAGCGCAGCTCGTCTGCCTCTGGCTCGTCGAGGGAGCGGGCGCAGGTCGGACACCACAGGCGCGCCTCGACGGGGGTGCCACACACCCCGTGGCGCATCGGCTCCGCGTGGGCCGATCCGCGGGATCCCCAGTCGGCCAGCAGGCGGAGCACCCCGGCGAGCTCCTGGCCCTCGTCGGTGAGCGCGTAGCTGAAGCGGGGTGGCCGCTCCGAGTACGGCGTCGAGCGCACGATCCGCTCGCCCTCCAGGCGCTTCAGCCGTTCCGACAGAATGTTCGGCGCGATTCCGGCCACGGTCTGCGAGAGCTCGCCGAAGCGGCGCGGGCCGTCCAGGAGCGCCTCGATCAGCAGCAGGCTCCAGCGGTCCCCGACCCGCTCGAGAGCGGCGGCGAGGGGCGTGGTGGGGGCGGCCATGGCGGGACTGTACGGCATCGGGCTTGACAGCCGCCGGCGGAGGAGTAACTTGCGCATTGCAAGTCACATCCTACCAAGCGAGGCAAGCACACCAATGACAGCCCTGGCTGACCAGGGCCGGGAGATCGGCGAGATCGCGGAGCGCGTCGGACCATCGGTGGTCGGGATCGGCAACCGATGGCGCGGCGGCTCCGGCGTGGTGATCGCCGAGAACCGGGTCCTGACCAATGCCCACAACCTGCACGGCGACGAGGTGACCGTCACCTTCGCCGATGGACGCACCGCCGAGGCGAAGACGCTCGGCGTCGATGCCGACGGCGACCTGGCCGTCCTCGAGGTGGCCACCGACGGCGCCCCGGCGCTGCGGCCCGGGGCCGATGCGCCGGGGATCGGCACGCCGGTCGTGGCCCTCGGCAACCCGAATGGCCATGGCCCGCGCGTGACCTTCGGTCTCGTCAGTGGCACCGGCCGATCCTTCCGAGGCCCGCGCGGACGCCGCGTCGCGGGTGCGGTCGAGCACACGGCGCCCCTCATGCCGGGCAGCTCGGGAGGCCCGATCGTCGACCTCGATGGCGGGCTCCTCGGGATCAATACGAACCGCATCGGCCACGGCTTCTACCAGGCCATCGCCGCCGATGGCGCCCTCCTGGAGCGGGCAACCGCGCTCGGCCGCGGCGAGTCGCCCACGCGACGCCGCCTCGGGGTCGGCCTGGCGCCGGCACACGTCGCCCGTCGGCTGCGCCGCGCGGTCGGCCTCCCGGAGCGCG
Organism: Candidatus Limnocylindria bacterium; assembly: GCA_036380455.1. GTDB lineage: Bacteria > Chloroflexota > Limnocylindria > QHBO01 > QHBO01 > JACDBZ01. The sequence goes on from DASVEQ010000033.1 coordinate 34,132, forward strand.
ACGGCCTCCTGGTCCGCGAGGTGGAGGACGACTCCCCTGCCTCCAAGGCGGGCATCGTCGAGGGTGACCTGATCGTCGCGGTCGGCGGCACGGCCGTCGCCAGCGCCGACGACCTGTTCGACGCGCTGGTCGGGGACGGCGACCTCGAGATCGGGCTCGTGCGCGGTGCGGATGAGCTGACGGTGACGGTGGCGGCGTGATGCTCCTCACGCGCGACGTCCAGGCCGAGCTGGCGCACGGCCAGCGGATCGACATCACGACCCACGGGCGCAGGACGGGGCAGCCGCGGCGGATCGAGCTGGTCTTCCACAACGTCGACGGGCGGATCGTGATCAGCGGCAAGCCAGGCTTCCCACGCGGCTGGATCGCCAACCTGCGCGCCGACCCGCGGATGACGCTCCACCTGAAGGGGCGGTTGGTCGCGGACCTGCCGGCCCACGGCCGCGTGATCACCGATCAGGAGGAGCGGGAGCGGCTGCTGGCCGCGATCGCACGCCTGTGGCGGATCGATCACGCGTTGATGGTGCGCTCAGCCCCACTCATCGAGGTCACCTTCCCGGAGGGCTAGGCGAGCAGGCGCCGGCGCCGTAGGCTGCGGGCATGTATCCGTACATCGTCCTGCTCCACGTCATCGGCGCATTCGTCTTCGCCCTCGCCCACGGAGTCTCGGTCGCCGTCGGACTTCGCCTGCGCGGCGCGCGTTCGCGCGAGCAGGTGGCTGAGCTGCTCGAGCTTTCCGGCCTCGCGATCGGCGGCCTGTACATCGGCCTGCTTCTGCTGCTCGTGGGCGGCGTGTGGGCCGGGTTTGCCGGGGACCACTGGGGGAGCCTCTGGATCTGGCTGGCGCTCGGCATGCTCGTGGTCGTGATCGTCGCCATGTACGCTCTGGCGACGCCGTTCTACGGGCGGATGCGGGCGGCCGCTGGCGTCCTGACCGACCCGAAGCAGGTCGCGCGCTACGGCGACCTGGCGCCCGACGAGCTGGAACGGATGGGCGCCTCGTCGCGCCCGATCTGGCTGGCGCTGGTCGGCGGCGCCGGGCTGCTGGTCATCCTGTGGCTCATGGTCGTGAAGCCGTTCTAGCCGACGATCCGCTGACTGGGCCCCGCCCTGCGACCATCGGTCAGGGCTCGCGACCATCCGGGGCATGGGGTGTCCGGTGTCGGCGGCAGACGATCCCCCGCGGTACCGTCCCATCGTGAGCAGCACGCGGATCGATGCTGTCGTCGTCGGCGGCGGCCCGAACGGCCTCGCCGCCGCGATCGTCCTCGCCCGCGCGGGGCGCTCCGTCCGGCTCGTCGAGGCGCGTGACACCGTCGGCGGCGGCTGCCGCTCGGCCGAGCTGACGCTTCCCGGCGTCTTCCACGACGTGTGCAGCGCGATCCATCCGCTCGGCCGCTCGTCTCCGCTGTTCCGCGAGCTGGAGCTGGAGCGCCACGGCCTGGAGTGGATCGAGCCGCCGATCCAGATCGCGCATCCGCTCGACGACGGGCGGGCCGCGCTCGTGCACCGCGACCTGCGGCGCACGGTCGCGACGTTCGATGACCTTGGCGACGCGAGGGCCTACCGGGGCTGGATGGAGCCGATCGCCGGCGACTGGGATCTCGTCGTGCGCCACCTCCTCGGGCCGCTGCCGCTCGGCGCGATCCGGCATCCGGTGGCGCTCGGTCGGTTCGCCCTGCCCGCAATCCTGCCGATGGCGGCGGTCGCGCGCCGCTTCTCGTCGCCGGTGACCCGCGGGCTGCTGGCCGGCTGTGGCGCGCACTCGTTTCTGCCGCTCACGTCGCCGCTGACCGGC
>DASVEQ010000034.1:0-8642 GCA_036380455.1 Candidatus Limnocylindria bacterium
GTCCGCTACACCACGCGCGCCCGGCTGAACCCCGGCGACGATCTGGCGATGCTCTACGAGCGCACGCGCGGCGAGGGCTTCGGGCCGGAGGTCAAGCGCCGGATCATGCTCGGCACGTACGCGCTGTCGGCCGGCTACTACGACGCCTACTACGTGAAGGCGCAGCAGGTCCGAACCCTCATCAAGGACGAGTTCGATGCCGTGCTGTCGGAGGTCGACGCGATCCTCGCGCCCACCTCGCCGAACGTCGCGTTCAAGATCGGCGCCAAGGTCGACGACCCGCTGGCGATGTACCTGAACGACGCGTGCACCCTGCCGGTGAACATCGCCGGTCTGCCCGGGATCAGCGTGCCCGCCGGGTTGTCCGATGGCCTGCCGGTCGGCCTCCAGGTCATCGGTCGTGCCTTCGACGAGGCCACCGTGCTGCGGGTCGCCGATGCGTACGAGCGGGCCGCCGGCTTCACCGACCTTCGCCCGCCGACAGCCGAGGGTTGACCTCGGCGGCGATCGGCGCGAATCTCCGCGCATGCGGATCGGGGAGCTCGCGCGCGACCTCGGGGTGAGCGCCGACACGCTCCGCTTCTACGAGCGCGATGGCCTCCTCCCTCGGCCACCGCGCGGCGAGAACGGCTACCGCGAGTATGGTCCGGCGGACCGCGAGCGCGTCCGACTGCTGCTCGACCTTCGCCGCCTCGACGTGCCGCTCGCGGATGCCGCCAGCCTGGCCGCGTGGTGCCAGAGCGGCCATTGCGCGGAGACGACCGACGCGCTGCCGCAGGTCATGCGAGCCCGCCGTGCCGCGGTTCGCGAGCGGATCGAGGGCCTCGAGGCGCTCGATCGCCGGCTGGCGCAGCTCGAGGCGCACCTCACCCTGGCCGAGCTGCCGATGGCGGGCGGCAGCGGACCGTGCTGCGCGGCGGCAGGCGCCGTCGAGGACGCCGTCCTCAGTTCGCCACCGGCTCCCTGAATCGCGCACGGGCCTCAGGGGCGGGGAACGGAGCCCCGAAGAACTCGGTCGCGCGCCGGACCAGGCCGCCATCGAGCTCGAAGACACCCACGTAGTGGTAGATCTCGGCGCCGTAGCGCAGGGGCATCGTCAGCACCCACGACGAGCCCTCGCCCACGATGCGCGGCTCGCCGGCGATCTCGGGCTTCTCCTCCGTGGCCAGCAGGGCCCCGAGCGCATTGTCGCGGCCGACGAACCGCTCGCCGGACTGCGGCCACGACATCTCGATCTCCGGGTGGGCAAGGTTCGCCATGGCCGCGTAGTCCCTCTGCTCGGCGGCGGCCAGGAACTGCTCGAGGATGCCGCGTCCATCGGTGCTCGGTGTCGTGGTCTGCATCGGTCTGTCTCCTGTTCTCGGGGACCCTGATGGGTCGAACCCGCTGACGATAGGACCTGGAGCCACTCCAAGGTCAATACCCCGTCGCGTTAGACTTCGAGCCGATGCCCGAGATCAGCCACGTCCGCATCGCGGTGCCCGACCAGGCGACCCTGAACCGGATTCTCCGGGAGGGCGGTGCGCAGCTGTTCCCCCAATGGCTGTACGCCGAGCCCGGAGATGAGCCACGGATCCTGTGGTGGGGCCTGCGCGGCGCGCCGCTCCAGATGCTGGAGGTGCCGCCCGCCGATGACCCGCGCCACGGCCTCTTCCCGCGCGCCATCGACGACTGGACCGAAGCGCCGCGCGGGCTCGTCCTGGCCACCGTCGATACGGATCGGGCCGTCGCCGACCTCGAGCCGGCGCTCGGGTCGGCCTGGCACCACCCGGTCGACGACGAGGTGCTCGGTGCTCGCTGCCGCCGGCTCGACCTGGGGCGCAGCGATCTCGTGCTGGCCGAGCCGACGAGCGAGGGCTATGTCGCTGCCTGCCTCGCACGCTTCGGTGAGGGACCGATCGCGATGGTGCTCGACGGCACGGCGGTCGGCGGGCGCGCGGTCCGGACGAACCCGGTGAGCGGCGGCCCCGCCACGTACGTCCGGCTTGGCCCCGGGCCGGCGCCGACGCTCATCTTCCTGCCGGCGGCCGGGTGATCGACGCCACCGAGCACCGGGCGGAGGTGGAGGCCTGGCGCAGCGCGCGCTACGCGGCCCTGCGGCGCGACACCGGGTGGCTGACGCTGGCCGGCCTCGACTGGCTTCGTCCCGGTTCGAACCGGGTGGGCTCCGACCCCACGGCCGAGGTCGTCCTACCCTCGGGGCCGGCCGTCGCCGGCGTCCTGGAGGTCGAGCCGGAGCAGGTCACGGCGACCGGCGCCTGGATCTTTGAGGGGGCGCCGGTGGATCGGCTCCCGCTCGTCGACGATCGCGACGGCCAGCCGACGCTCCTCGAGCTCGGCTCGCTGCGGCAGTGCCTCATCGAGCGCGGTGGCCGTCGAGCCCTGCGGACGTGGGACCTCGCCTCGCCGACACGCACCGGCTTCACCGGGATCGAGCACTGGCCGGTCGATCCGGCCTGGCGGCTCACTGCCCGGGTGGACCCCACGCCCGACCGAACCATCGCGGTGCCGGACGTCTTCGGCGGCATGGGCCGCGAGGCCTCGCCGGCCGACCTGGCGTTCGAGATCGAGGGTGTCAGCCATCGGCTCCAGGCGCTTCCCGGCGGCGGCGCCGGGGAGCTGTGGCTGATCTTCGGCGACACCACGAACGGACACGAGACGTACGGCGGCGGCCGCTACCTGTACACCGATCCGCCCGCCGCCGACGGCACCGTGGTGGTCGACTTCAATCGGGCCTACAACCCGCCCTGCGTCTTCACGCCCTACGCGACCTGCTGGCTCCCATGGCCGGCGAACCGGCTCAGAGCGCGGGTCGAGGCCGGCGAGCGGACCGACGGCAGGCACTGATGCTCAGATGTCGCGGCGGATCTCCTCGAGGTCGAGGTCCCGCTCGACGCGGCGCAGCGCCTCGTCGCTGATCACGCCGCGGTCCCGCAGCGAGAGGACTGCGATGCGCTCGGCGGTCAGCACGGCGCGCCGGATCGCCTCGTGGTCGCGCTCCTCGGGATCCTCCGGCGCCTCGCTCCCGCGGGCATGGACATAATGCTCCGCGCGATGACGGTATCGGTCACGGAGCTGCTCGATGAGCGGCAGGTGCCCAGGCACCTCCGTCACGAGCTCGTCGAGACGGGCGAGCGCCGACTCCGTCGCGGCCTCGCGGGCGTGGAGCTCCTCGTGCTCGGCAGACCCGTCGTCGCCGATGCCGGCCCATCGGATGACGAGCGGCAGCGTCAGTCCCTGCCCGACGAGGGTGGCGAGGATCGTGACGAAGGTCAGGAAGACAAGGAGATCGCGCTCCGGGAATGGGGGCGAGGTCGACAGCGCCAGCGCCGCGGCCAGCGAGACGGCGCCCCGCATGCCGGCCCAGCCGAGGACCAGGGTCGCCTTCGCGGGCGGCGCCGGGTCGCGCTCCGCCAGGCCGGGAATCAGCCATCGCGGGATGTAGGTGGCGGGAAAGACCCACGCCAGTCGCACGAAGATCACCGTCCCGGCCACGGCCGCCCCGAGCAACGCCAGCTCCCCGGCCGGCCGGCCGCTGATCTCGTCCATCACCGACGGCAGCTGGAGGCCGATGAGGAGGAAGGCGAGCCCGTTCACGAGGAACGTCGTCATCTGCCACGTCCCGACGCCGAGCACTCTCGTGTCGGAGCTCATCACCCGCGGTGCCCGCCACCCGAGCAGCAGGCCTCCGCTGACCGCCGCCAGCACCCCCGACACGCCGATGATCTCCGCAGGCAGGTAGGCGGCGAACGGCGCGATGAGGGTGATGAGCACCTCGACCGGCGGATCCTCGAGCCGCGCCAGCAGCCGGCTGACCACCCACCCGACTGCCAGACCGATGACCACGCCGCCGAGCGCGACGCCGATGAAGCTGAGCGCCGCCTCGCCGAAGCTGAACGACCCGGTGAGCGCGGCGGCCACCGCGAAGCGGTAGGTCACGAGTGCGGTGGCGTCGTTCACCAGGCTCTCGCCCTCGAGGATCGTTACCAGCCGACGCGGGAGGCCGAGGCGCTGGGCGATGGCCGTGGCCGCGATCGCATCCGGCGGCGAGACGATCGCGCCGAGGGCCACCGCGGCGGCAAACGGGATGCCCGGCACGAGGGCCGAGAGCACGGCCGCCACCGCCACTGTGGTCGTCAGCACCAGCCCGAAGGCCAGCAGGCCGATGGGCCGCACGTTCCGCCACAGCTCGCGTGGCGAGCTCAGGTACGCGGCGGAGAACAGGATCGGGGGCAGGAACAGGAGGAGCACGATCTCCGGCTCGAGCTCGACCCGCGGGAGTCCGGGAACGAAGCCGAGCACCAGGCCGCCGAGCACCATGAAGATCGGATAGGGGACGCCGATGCGCCGTGCGACCACGGTGAGCAGCGCCACCGCGGCGAGCAGCAGGACGACGGTCTCGATCGGCTCCACGGCGACCAAGCGTAGGCGATCGGAGGAGGTACCGACGGCCCGAGTCCAATCGTACCGATCACAGATGAGCCGCTTCGGGCGACACTGGTGCTCGGCTGCCCTGCCATCAAGCAGGAGTGAGATTCCCCGTGACGAACCAGTTTCCGCGCGAACCGGGCATGAAGCCCACCGAGGGGGAGGAACCGCAGGTCGATGCCGCGGCGCGCCTCGCCGGGATGTCGCGCGGCCCGAGCCTGTCGATCTACACCCGACGCGACGGATCCGCTCCGGGAGCCGCCGCGGCAGTGCCGGCGGCGGAACCGGCGAGCAGCATCGGCCGCCTCACGCGCGTGCCGGCGACCGCCCTGTGGCCGGATGGCGCGGGGATGGCCCACTGGCTGGCCTCGAACCCGGCGGCGCTCATGGATGCGGTGAACGTCGACGTCGCGAGCTTCGAGGCCCCGGACGGGACCGTCGTGCTCGGCACCGCCAAGACCGGCGGGCCGGTGTGCGTCGTGTGCCAGGTCGGTCCCACGACGGACGAGGGCCTCGGCGTCCTGCTTCGAGTGGCCGCCGTCCAGGATGGTGGCACCGTGCTCTGGATGACCGGCGAGCCGGCGGACACTCACGTCGCGGCGCTCTCGTGGCTGAACCGGGCGACCACCCCGCGCTTCTCGCTCGTTCGCGTGACCGGCGTCCAGATCGACGGATCCGCGTCCGCACCGATCTTCACCCTCGTCGTGCGGCCGCCGCGGGCGGAGGGCGATGGAGCTGCGCCGTCGCCGACGACGCCGAAGCGCCGCGTCGACGACCACCTCCCCGAAGGCTGAGGACCGATTCGGGCATCGGCGATCCGCGCGATGCCCGCTAGACTGGCGCCGATGAGCAGCCAGTCCGCGCCCACCCGCCGCGCCACCGCCGACTTCCTGAACGACACGGTCCGCTCGATGCCGCCGTCCGGCATTCGGCGCTTCTTCGACATGCTGGCCGAGATAAAGGACGTCATCAGCCTCACGATCGGCGAGCCGGACTTCACGACGCCGACCGGCATCACCCGAGCGGCGATCGAGAGCCTCGAGGCTGGGGAGACGCACTACACCGCCAACGGCGGCATGCTCGAGCTGCGCGAGATGATCGCCGCCAACCTGCGTGCCCGGTACGGCGTGGAGTACGACCCGCGGACGGAGCTCGTCATCACGGTGGGCGCCTCCGAGGGCGTGGACGCCTCACTGCGTGCCACGATCAACCCGGGCGACGAGGTCATCTACCACGAGCCGTGCTTCGTGGCCTACGCACCGTGCATCCAGCTCGCCGGCGGCGTCGCGGTGCCGGTCAGCACCACGGATGCCACCGACTTCCGCGTCACCGCCGACATGATCCGCGCGGCCGTCACGCCGCGCACGAAGGGCATCTTCCTCGGCTATCCGAACAACCCGACCGGTGCCGTCCTCGACCGGTCCGAGCTCGAGGGCATCGCAGGGGTGGCCGACGAGCATGACCTGCTCGTGTACTCCGACGAGATCTACGACCGCCTCGTGTACGGCGAGCACGCCCACCTCGCGTTCAGCTCGCTGGCCGGCATGCGGGAGCGGACCGTCCTGCTGGGCGGGTTCAGCAAGTCATACGCGATGACCGGCTGGCGCATCGGCTATGTGGCGGCCCCGGCGGGGCTCATGACGGGCATCGCCAAGGTCCACCAGTACGGGATCATGTGCGCGCCGACCGCCGCACAGTTCGCGGCCATCGAGGCGCTGCGGTCCGGCGAGGATGCCCTGCAGGGCATGCGCGCCGAGTACGACCGCCGGCGGCGGTACATGACCGATCGGTTCAACCAGATCGGCCTGGACTGCTTCGAGCCGATGGGCGCCTTCTACTGCTTCCCGCGCGTCTCCGATGCGACCGGCATGGACGAGACCGCGTTCGCCGAGGCGCTCCTGGAGGAGGAGAGGGTGGGCGTCGTCCCCGGCACCGCCTTCGGGCCGTCCGGCGCGGGCCATGTCCGGGTCTGCTACGCGACCGCCTACGAGCAGATCGTCGAGGCCATGGACCGCATCGAGCGCTTCGTGGGGCGCCATCGCGCGTAGGTCGGGCCGGCGCCGTTGCGGCCGCGTCGTGGGAACTTGGACCAGTCGCGCATCCCGCTGTTGACGGCCAGGGACCGGGCGGCGGGGGGGGTTCGGCTACCCTGCGCCCGTGACCACCCCCGCTGAGCGGTTCAGCGAGACCGCCTCAGGCTACGCCGCCACCATGGCCCCGTCGCTGCGGCCGATCGCCGCGGAGGTGGTTCGACGGGCCGCCCTCGCACCGAATGAGCGGATCCTCGACATCGGCACCGGCACGGGGATCGCGGCCGCCGCAGCGCGTGGCGCCGGTCGCCACGTCACCGGGATCGATGCGGCTCCGGGGATGCTGGCCATCGCCCGCACCGAGGTCGAGGGCGTGACGTTCGAGGAGATGGACTTCATGCGCCTGCGCTTCGCCGATGGCGCATTCGACGCGCTCATCGCCGCCCACAGCCTGCTGTTTGCCGCCGATTCGGTCGCGGCGCTCGCCGAGTGGCTGCGCGTGACCGCACCGCACGGACGCCTGAGCCTCAGCGTCCCCGGCCCGACGTCGGCCACGCCGACGTCGCTCTACGCCGAGATCTACGACCGGCACGGGATCGATACCAGTGACCGGTATCCGACCTCGCACACGCTGGGCGCCTGGGCGCGACGAGCCGGCTGGACCGACATCGAGACCGATGCCGATCCGAGCACGGCGATCATCCTGCCGGACGAGGCTGCCTTCCGCACCTGGCGAGCGATCGGCTCCCGCGGCGGCGCAACCGCCGAGTACACGCCCGCACAGCACGAGGCATTGACGGAGGAGCTGCTGGCAGCCACGCCGCGCGACGCGCGCGGCCGCCTGTGCATCCCCTTCGGAGCCATCTACCTCACCGCGAGGCGTTGATCGTCGAGCATGGGACGACGACCCCAGAGGAGGATCCGTCGGGCAGCGTCATTCGGGGGTAGCCATCGCCGTCCCGAAACGCGTCCCGTACGGATGCGCATGAAGAACCGATGGATCGGCGGCCTCCTGCTCGGGGTTTCCCTGTCGATGGCCGCCTGTGCACCTCCGAACCAGGGTGGCGGCGCCTCTGCTGAGCCCTCGGAGCGGGCCGCACCCGCGTCGGTGGCGCCGGCATCAGTCGAGCCCAGCGCGGAGCCGATGGAGAGCGAGGAGCCCGGCCAGTCGGCGGCGCCCGGCGGCTACGACTACTGAGGCCCGTTCGGCCTCGACAGACCTTCCGACCTCTGGGAGCGGACCGGCCTACCCGGCGTGCTGGATGCAGGCACGGGCGAAGGCGGCCAGTGCCTCGATCGCCTTGGCGCCATCGTCGCTGGAGACCGTGAGCTCCATCTTCGGGTCCTCGGAGACGAGCCGCCACACCGCCTTCATCTCATCCGATCCTGCGTCCTGCTGCGCGTCCGTCTGCAGGCGGAGCCCGCGGACCGAGCCCCACCGCGCGAGCTGACCGCGCAGGATCCAGGTCCCCTCCACGTTCGATCCCGTTGGCGCGTACTGGTAGTCCAGGAGCCCCGCGTCGGTGGCGACGAAGACGCGCAGCCGACCGTTCTCGGGATTGACGGTCACGTGGGCCGCGTACTCGGCCGCGCCCAGCTCGCCGAGCTGGCGCTGGACGAGGCCTCGCGCCCGCCCCAGGTTGTCCCATTCACCGACCTTCACGCGCCGCAGCATAGCGCCGGTGAGCCCCTCATCGATCGGCGAATTTCCCACCGATGGTCCGCGCTAAGCGGAGGACCGTGCATGGATGAGCGGAAATGTCGCCCAAGGGCCCAACTTTGGCCGCTGCGGTGAACCCTTCGCCGATCGATGATCGGCGCCGCGCGAGGCGACGCGACCACGTGACGGAAGCGCCGATCCATCGGCGCCCGGAAGCGCCCCGTACAATCGGGACCATGGCGGTCGAGACGCGCACCGAGTACGACACGATCATCGGCATCGAGGTCCACGCCCAGCTGCGGACCGCGTCGAAGATGTTCTGCCCCTGCCCGACGACCCCTCCGCCGGACGGCACCGACGAGCCGAACTCCCGCGTCTGCCCCATCTGCCTCGGCATGCCGGGCACGTTGCCGTCCATCAACCGCCGTGCCGTTGAGCTGGTGATGCTCAGCGGGCTGGCGCTGCAGTGCCACGTCGAGACCGATGCGGTCCGCTTCGAGCGCAAGAACTATTTCTATCCGGAC
>DASVEQ010000035.1:0-63810 GCA_036380455.1 Candidatus Limnocylindria bacterium
TCGCCTCTCGCCAATCGGCTCCGTCGCCGGGGACCTCGATCGCCGCCACCACGAGATCGACGATCCCGTCGAGGATGTCGTCCTTGTCCGACACGTGCTTATAGAGCGACATGGCCTCGACGCCGAGCTCCGCGCCGAGCCGGCGCATCGTGAGCGCACCGAGCCCTTCGCGATCGGCGAGGCTCATGGCGGCCTGGAGGACCCGATGCCGGGACAGCGGTTCGCGACTTCGATCTCTGGTCATGCCTTGACAAGATTACTAAGTAATGCCAAGACTACAAAGTAAGCCGCCATCCCTGCATCCAGCGGGGGCGGATCTTCACCCAAGGAGTCACTCACCACCACCACCACCGGGTACGAGCCCCTCCCCGTCAACGTCAGAATCAAGATCTCGGCCCTGTGGACGGCCATGCTGATCGTGTTCGCGTACGTCGACATCTTCGGCCTGTTCCGTCGCGACGTCCGAGCTGCCATCGAGGCCGGCGAGATCAGCGGGTTCAGGATCGACCAGGTCTTCCTCCTGGCGACGACGATCTACATCGTGATTCCGACCCTCATGCTGGTCGCCACGCTGTTGCTGCGACCGAGACTGAGTCGCATCCTCAACGTGATTCTCAGCGTGATGTATGCCCTCACCATCGTCGTCGGGGCGATCGGGGAGTGGAGCTTCTACGTTCTCGGAAGCGCCGTCGAGGTGGCCCTGCTCGGCTAGATTGCCTATTGCGCCTGGACCTGGCCGCGCGCCACTTCATCGCGGGTCGAGACGGAGCCACTTCCCGCTCCTCGCGCCGTCGGCACGCCCGCCGGATAGCAGCCGACGTCAGAGGCAGGCGCCGGTGTCGACGGCCGCCGTGGAGCCGATGAATGGGCCGATGCGGGCCACCGCCTCGTCGGCGCCGATCGCGTAGCCGACGTCCGGGTTCATTCGCGAGGCGCCGAAGATCACCCCGCCGACCAGCCCCGGCTCGATGACCAGCGGTCCGCCGCTGTTCCCGCGGCGCACCGCCGCGCGGAGCTCGACGACGCTGCGCTCGTACGCGCCGTCGCCGTAGATATTCGGACCGGCGATCTCATGCGAGGCGGTCACGCCGGCCGCGGTGACGGTGAGATCGCCACCGCCGGGAAACCCGAGCGCCACCCCTGTCGTGCCGCGCGTCGGGGAGGTCGTGGCCAGCCGCAGTGCCGGGGCGCGAGCGGCGGGCGCGTGAAGCAGCGCCAGGTCCGCCTCCTCGTCGAAGGCGACCACCACCGCATCCAGGGTCTGCCCGCCGAGGGTCACCGTGGTCGCCTCGCTGCCGGCGACGACGTGCGCGTTGGTCACCGCATGGGTGGACGAGACGAAGAAGCCGCTCCCGACCGACAGATTGGCGCCGCAGCCGCCGGCGGTGATGCGAGCGGTCGAGGCCAGCGCGGATTCTGCAAGGGCGCGCGCCTCCGCATCGGCCGGCAGCTCGACCGGCTCCGCGGGCAATGGCTCCAGGCCGCCGAACAACGGTGGCAGGTCGGTCGTATCCAGAAGCGCGAGGAGACGGCCCGCCACGGTCATCGGCGGGGGCAGCCGCTCTGTGGCGATCCGGACGGCCACCGAGTCGTGCGCGAGCTGGCCGATCGACGGCGCCATGCCCATCGCCAGCATCCCGCCCAGCAGCCAGATCAACAGCACCACGTGGGCCGCTCCGACCAGCGCGCCACCCGCGGCGTCGATGGGCCGGAACGCGCTCCGACGCAGCCCATGGCTCATCTGCGCGCCGATCGCCGCCCCGGTCGCTTCGCCCGTGACGACGAACGCTCCCAGGCCCAGCACGGTCACCAGCGCTCGCATCGGCTGCTCGATCTGCGCGAGCTGCTCGCGCAGGACCGAGGCGAGGAAGAGCGCGAACGCGAAGCCGATGACCGCACCGGCCAGGCCGAGGATCGGGCCCAGGAACCCGGCGCGCGCTCCGGCCACCACGGACAGCAGCAGCAGGAGGATGGCGAGGGCGTCCAGCAGGTTCATCGGCCGCCAAGCCTAGCGGGTTGCCGCACCTAATCACCCGCAGCGTTCAGGCGCCGCGAGAGCGCCTCGTTCCGTGGCGCCTGACTGCCCGCAGCGATCACCGACCGCGGGAGCGCCTCGTTCCGTGGCGCCTGACTGCCCGCAGCGATCGCCGACCGCGGGAGCACCTCGTTCCGTGGCGCCTGACTGCCCGCAGCGATCAGGCTACCGCCGGCGGAACGCGAGCGCCGATGCCGCGGCGGCGAGAACGACGACCAGTCCCGTGAGCAGCAGCGCCGGCGGGATGGACTCGCCGCCTGCCGGCTCATCCGCAACCGATCTGGCCATGGCCGGTCGAAGCGCCTCCAGTTCGGGGCGCCATTCGGTCGTCCCCGTGCAGATGCTGTCGCGCAGGGTCTCGCCGTCGATCCATGGGACGACGAGGTACGTTGCACCGGCGGTCCACTGGCGGTCGTCCTCGCTGAAGCCGCCGCCGAAGGCGGCGTCCGCGCCGCCTTCGTCCGAGAGGCCGCGGACCTCCACCACGTCGTCCACGTCGCCCGCCCAGATGTCGCGGACGGCGATCGTGGCGACCGGACCAGCCGTCGCGGTGACAACCCCGACGAAGGCTACCGGAGCCACGGCGAGCGCCTCGTCGACCGGCCCGGCCGGCTGGCAATCGGCACCTGCCGGCCCGGCAGCCAGCACCGTCAGGCCGAGCGCCAGGATCGCGGTGGCGGACAGGCGTCGAGGTGGCTGCATCAGGGCTCAGACGCATCGGCCGGCGGTGTGGGTTCCGAGGGTTGTCGCGAGGGCGCGGTGTATCGTATCGATCCCATTCGAGCATCAACACCGGAGGGCCCAGGCCACATGGCGCGAATCATCCGCGCGGCACTGCTCCAGGCGGAGTGGACCGGCGACAAGGAGTCGATGATCGAGAAGCACGAGAAGTACGCGCGCGAGGCCGCAGCCCAGGGCGCGAAGGTCATGTGCTTCCAGGAGCTCTTCTACGGCCCCTACTTCTGCCAGGTCCAGGACCCGCAGTACTTCAGCTACACCGAGCACATCCCGAACGGTCCGACCACGAAGCGGATGCAGGAGCTCGCCAAGGAGACCGGAATGGTCCTCATCGTGCCGATGTACGAGGAGGACGAGCAGACGACCGGGATCTACTACAACACTGCGGCGGTGATCGACGCCGATGGGATGTACCTGGGCAAGTACCGCAAGACGCACATCCCGCACGTCAAGGGCTTCTGGGAGAAGTACTACTTCCGCCCCGGCAACACCGGCTACCCCGTGTTCGACACCGCCGTCGGCAAGGTGGGCGTCTACATCTGCTACGACCGGCACTTCCCCGAGGGCGCGCGGGCGCTGGGCCTCAACGGCGCCGAGCTGGTCTTCATCCCGTCGGCGACGTCGCGTGGGTTGAGCGAGTACCTGTGGCGCGTCGAACAGGTCTCGCACGCGCTGGCGAACGGGTATTTCGTGGGGACGATCAACCGGGTCGGCATCGAGCCACTCGGCGACGATGACTTCTACGGCCAATCGTACTTCGTCGACCCGCGCGGCCAGTTCGTCGGCGAGGTCGGCGATGCGCACGAGGAGGAGCTCATCGTCCGTGACCTCGACCTCGACAAGATCGAGGAGGTCCGCCAGACATGGCAGTTCTTCCGCGATCGCCGTCCGGACGCGTACGAAGATCTTGTCCGACCGTAGGACCGATGCGACCGGAGCTCATTCGGCGCGCGGAGCGTCGACCGGCCACCGGCCTGCCCGCGGGCAGCATCGGCGAGGAGGCCTTCGCCGATCCCGGCGCGTGGGTCGGGTTCATCGAGCTGACGCCGGGTTCGACGTCAGGCTGGCATCACCACGGTAAGTGGGACAGCTACGCCTGCGTTCTGGCCGGCGTCCTTCGCTGGGAGTTCGGGCCCGGCGGCACCGATGCGATCGAGGTCGGTGCCGGCGACACGGGCCGGATGCCCGCCCACATCGTGCACCGCGATGTCAGTGCCGGCGACGAGGCCCTGTCGATGATCCTGTTCCGGGCCGGAGATGGTGAGCTCACGGTGAACGTCGACGGTCCGGACCGGGGGTGATGGTGTCAGGCCTGCGATGGGCGCACGGCAGGCAGCCAGAACCGGCGGCCGGGACCGATGCAGGCTGGCTTCCCGAGCGTGCGCTCGCGCCGATGCGCCGGATCGGCCACCGTGGCGTCGCCGAACGTGACGCGGGGGTCACGAATGTCAGCAGCCGGGGGCACGCGAACGCAGACGGAGGACGAAGACGATCATGAAGTTCGGGATCACCCTCAAGCCGGACCACCGGTACGAACGGAGCATCGAACTCACAAAGCGTGCCGAGGGGAATGGGTTCGCGTATGGCTGGATGTTCGACTCGCACGTGATCTGGCGCGACCCGTACCCGATCCTCACGCTGATGGGCGAGGCGACCACGGAGATGCGGCTGGGCACGTGCGTGACCAACCCGGCCACGCGCGACGTCACGGTCACCGCCTCGGCCCTGGCCACGATGAACGAGATGACCGGCGGCCGGATGGACCTCGGCATCGGCCGCGGGGACAGTGCGCAGCGGGTCATGGGCAAGAAGCCGACGACGGTCGCGTACATGGAGGAGTGCTGCCGGGTCGTCCGCGCGCTCACCGCCGGCGAGAAGATCATGCTGGACGGCACCGAGGTCCAGATGCCGTGGGTGACCCATGGCCCGGTTCCGATCTGGGTGGCCGGCTATGGACCGATGGCGCTCTCCGCTGCCGGCCGAGTCGCGGACGGGATCATCCTCCAGGTCGCCGATCCGGACATCATCCGCTGGTGCCTGGGCTTCGTCCGCGCCGCCGCGGAGGAGGCCGGCCGCGATCCCGACTCGATCGAGGTCATGGCCGCCGCCCCGGCCTACGTATCGGACGACCTGGCCCTGGCTCGTGACAAGGTGCGCTGGTTCCCGGCTCTCGTGAGCAACCACGTCGTCGACCTCATCAACAAGTACCCGAAGGACGACCTGCCCGAGTCACTGTGGAAGTACGTCGAGAACCGCGAGGGCTACGACTACCTTCATCACGCCGAGGTCGGCAGCGACAACGCCCGCTTCGTTGGCGACGAGATCACCGATGCCTTCGCCGTTGTCGGGCCCGCATCGGCTCACCGGGAGCGGCTCGAGCAGCTCCGCGAGGTCGGGGTCACGCAGTTCAACATCTATCTGATGAACGGGAATGAAGAGGAGCAGCTGGACCTCTACCGGCCGATCATCCACGAGCAGGCCGCCGCGCCGGCGTGAGCCGCTGGCGGTCGACCGGACCTTGACGACGATGACCTCGAGATGAGCCGTTCCCCCGACGGCCACGGTCACCCGCTGGCTGGGGCCGTCGAGCGCGACTTCGTCGCGGCCTGGTGGCTGCTGGCCGATGCCGCCGACGTCGAGCGCGAGGACACCGGGACCCTCCGCTGGTACCACTCCGGCCTTCCCGACATGCACCTGAACGCGGTGCTCACCACACACCTCGAGTCGGACGGGGCCGACGGAGTCATCGACGAAACGCTGGCGCGCTTCCGCGAGCGACGCGCGCCGTTCATCTGGTGGGTCATGCCGAGCGCCTCGCCCGCCGACCTCGCCGAACGGCTGACGGCACGCGGCCTGGCGGACGACGGCAGATGGCCAGCCTACGCCGTCACCACCGATGGGCTGGTGGATCCGCCGCCGGTCGACGGGCTGGAGATCCGCCGGGTGAGGACGCCGGATGAGCTCGACATCTACCTCGGCCTCTACGCCCCGATCCTCAGCCCGTCCCCGGCCTTCACCGAGCTGTTCGTGGTCGCCGCGAGGCGCATCGGCTTCGGCGAGGACGCGTCGGAGGAGCACTTCATCGGCCTCCTCCGCGGCGAGCCGGTTGCGACCGTCAGCGTCGTGACCGCCGGGGGAGCGGCGGGCATCTACAACGTGACGACCGTCGAGGCGGCCCGGGGGCGCGGGATCGGCGCGGCGATGACGGTCGCGGCGGTGCGACACGGCGCAGGCCGCGGCTTTCGGTTGGCGACCCTGCAGGCCTCGACCATGGGTCGCCCGGTCTACGAGCGACTCGGATTCGAGTTCGTCTGCGACCTGCTGCCGTACCGCATGCCGTGACGGGCACGGCCCTTGCTCCGATCGGCGGCATGACCTCCACGCCGACCACCACGAAGCCCGGGCCGGACCAGGCCTTCCTGCACGCCCTCATGCGCATCCTGGCCGAGGCGGAGTCGACGGACGCACCGATCATCAGTGCCTACATCGACGTGCGCCCCGAGGCCCACGGCGCGCGACCCGCCGAACGGAACGAGCTGACGGTGGCACGCGCGCGGCTCGACGAGATCGCCGCATCGCACGATGCGCACTCGCCCGCGCGAGAGTCGGTGGATGCGGATCGCGAGCGGATCGACCGCCTGCTCGAGGGCGAGGATCTGAGCGGCGTCGGGGGTGTCGCGATCTTCGCCTGCGACCGCATCGGCCTGTGGGAGGCCATCCGGGCGGAGGTCGCCTTCGACACGCAGGTCAGCGCCGGTCCGACGGCGGAGCTCTTCCAGCTGGCGCGCCTCCTGGATGACCAGGTCAGTGCGGTCGTGGCGGTGGTGGACACGAACACCTGCCGGCTCTTCGTCACACGTCGCGGTGGCCTGTCGGAACGCCGAGGTCCCGACGAGGGTCCGGACGAGCACCGGCGCCGCGCGGCCGGCGGATGGTCGCAGGCCCGCTATCAGCGCCACATCGACATGCAGGATCTGCGGTTCGCGAAGGAGGCCGCCGAAGCAATCGACGCCCTGGTCCGGCGGGAGAAGCCGTCGCACGTCCTGTTGGCTGGCGACGAGCGGGCGATCTCGGTCCTCGAGCCGGAGCTGTCCGGGGCGGTGCGCCCGCTGGTCGAGCACGTCGCCCGGATCGGGATGCGCGCGAGCGCGGATGACGTTCGCGAGGAGATCGTGCCGATCCTGGCCGCGCTCGAGGAGGCGGACGGCGCAGATGCCGCGGATCGGGCAATCGCCGGCTGGCGAGCGGGGGCGCTGGGGACCGTGGGGATCGATGGCTCCATGGCGGCACTGGAGGCCGGGCAGGTCGACGAGCTGATCATCGACGAGACCGCGAACCTCGATGAGGACCTGCGCGCCGAGCTCGTCCGTCAGGCGTCGCTCACCCATGCCATGGTCGAGATCGTCCGCGGGCACGAGCGCCTGCTGCGCCACGACGGCGTGGGCGCCACGCTTCGCTATCGGCGGTAGGCCTCCGCGCGGCGTCGGCCGCCGTCAATGGCGCTGGGCGACCTGCGCCGTGCAGTCGGAGCAGACGTCCGTGAGCTCGGCGAGCGCGTGAGCCTCGACGTCCGCGCCGTAGTTCCGACCGCAGTACGTCCGGTGGCCGATGAGCTGGGCGTCGCTCCACCGTTCGGCCGCGGCGACGTGCCAGATGTTCTCGTTCGATCCCTGGAGCCCGAACGGTGGCTCCGGGCGAAGCTCTTCTGCCATGGCTCCAGTGTACGTGCGGGCCCGCCGACAGCTCCGCGCCGGCGAGTGTCAGCCCTGGCGAGCGCGCAGCTCCGCCTTGTGTGCCCGCTTCTTGGCCTGGTAGTCCGTCAGCGCCTGCGGTGAATCCACGTCGCCCAGGGTCGGATGCTTCGGCATCACATCCTCGATGCCCGGGGGGCGAACGTCGAATCGGTTGACAAGCACCGCCGTCAGGGAGGCGACCTTCATCGCGCCGAAGCCCGGAGTCGCGCCGATGCGCCGCTGGAGATCCCGCCCATCGGACGCCTCGGTCCAGAGGCGGGCCGCATCGCCGTCGTAGGTCGTCACGATGTGCTGCGCCACCTCGCGGACGCGCTTCGCCATGGCCGCCGGGAAGCGGTGGATGGCCGGCGGACCTTTGGCGGCCGCAAGCAGCGCATCGTCGTCGACCGTCGCCAAGGCCCGCGCGTCGATGCTCCCGAGGCGATCCAGCAGCACCTTGGGGCCGGAGAAGGCCTTCTGCACCGGCACCTGCTGGTCCAGCGCGAAGCCGATGAGCAGCGCCATCGGCTCGGTTGCCAGCAGGCGGTCGGCCTCGTCGTCGCCGGTCAGGTAGAGCCGGTCCACGCTCATGCGGCCCATGGTAGCGCGGCCATGCGGGTGACGGCCGGCTCCGACTTGCCTGAGCGGCAATCAACGAACAGTTTCGACGCCAATCTGATCGTGGTTTGCCGCCGGCACAAGCCACGACCACCATGCGGCCTCCCGCGCGCCAATGCTGGTCGTTGTTTGCCACGTAGAAAAAGGTTGGTTGCGGCGGCTGTAGCATGGCGGCCGTGTCGATGATCAGATGACGGAGGTACCGATGCGCACGCTCATCAAGGGTGGAACGATCGTCAACGCTGACGTCAGCATCGCTGCCGACGTCCTGGTGGACGGGGAGCGGATCGCGCTCATCGGCGAGTCGCTCGACTCCCAGGCAGACCGCACGATCGACGCGGCCGGCAAGTGGGTCATCCCCGGCGCCATCGACGTGCACACCCACATGGAGCTGCCGTTCGGCGGCACGTTCGCGAAGGACACCTTCGAGACCGGGACCCGTGCGGCGGCCTTCGGCGGAACGACGACGATCATCGACTTCGCGGTCCAGGGCAGAGGGCAGGCGCTGCGGGAGGGCCTGGATGCCTGGCACGCCAAGGCCGAGGGCAAGGCGACGATCGACTACGGCTTCCACATGATCATGTCGGATGTCACCGATGCGACCCTCGCCGAGATGGACACGCTGGTCGACGAGGGGGTCACCGACTTCAAGCTGTTCACCGCCTACCCCGGCGTCTTCTTCTCCGATGACGGAGCGATCTTCCGCGCCATGCAGCAGACCGCGAAGAACGGTGGCCTGATCCTCATGCATGCCGAGAACGGGCTGGCCATCGACGTCGTCGCCGCTCAGACGTTCGAGGCCGGCAACACCGATCCCTACTACCACGGGACCTCGCGCTCGCCGGTCATGGAGGGCGAGGCCACGAACCGCGTCATCCGCCTCGCGCAGGTCGCGGGCGTGCCGGTGTACATCGTCCACCTGTCCGCGATCGACGCGTTGAACGAGGTGCGCCGCGCCCGTGACGAGGGCCTGCCCGCCTATGCCGAAACGTGCCCGCAGTACCTGTTCCTCACCCTCGAGGACATGGGCAACGGGTTCAACGGCGCGAAGTTCGTCTGCTCGCCGCCGCTCCGACCGGAGGAGCACGCGCCTGAGCTGTGGAAGGGCCTCGCCAAGGACGACCTACAGGTGGTGAGCACCGACCACTGCCCGTTCGACTTCCACGGCCAGAAGGACCTGGGCGAGGGCGACTTCCGCAAGGTTCCCAACGGCCTCCCGGGCGTCGAGGACCGCGTGAACCTGCTCCACGACGGGGGCGTCGCGGGCGGCCACCTCAGCCCGAACCGGTGGGTGGAGGTGATCAGCGCCGCTCCCGCCCGCATGTTCGGCCTGCAGGGTCGCAAGGGCGTGGTTGCCGTCGGTGCAGATGCCGACCTCGTCGTCTACGACCCCGCGGCGAAGCACACCATCAGCGCGACGACGCATCACATGGACGTCGACTATTCCTGCTACGAGGGCCGCGAGGTGACCGGCAGGGCCGAGATCGTGCTGTCGCGCGGCAAGGTCATCGTCGACGGAGTCGAGTGGCTCGGAGCGGCGGGCGATGGTCGCTTCCTGAAGCGCGCACCGACGGGTGAGCTCCTCGGCCGCGCCTGAAAACCGTCGATCCTGGTCGCTCGCCGGCGGGACCAACGGCCAAGATGTCGCTGACGCTCCCGCATTGAAGGACGATTTGGCCAACGTCGGGCACCCTGTGATGCCGGCTGTCCCGCAGGTGCGCACGGTCGGCCACGACGTGGCCGGTACTCCCGCCCCGCGAAAACGCGCAGCGGGAATGAGGGGCGAGTGGGCACGCCAGCCATTGGCCGCTATCCTGCACGGGCTGCAGAACCACCCACGAGGATTCCTTTGTGAAGCGCATTTCCATCCCGCTCGTCCTGGCGCTGACCGTCGTCGTCGCCGCGTGCTCGAGCGAGGAAGCCGCATCGGCCGCTCCGTCCGAGGCGGTGGCGACCATTCAGCCAACCCCCGAGCCGGCCGAGTCGGCCGAAGCCAGCGAGGAGCCGTCCGGCTCCCAGCTCGCCCTCCCGTCCTTCGACCTCAACGGCGACCCCGAGCTGGCGGCGCGCTTCCCCGACACCGTGGGCGGCGAGCCGCTCCAGGTGACGAGCATGCGCGGCGACCAGATGGGCGCCCTCGGAGGCTCAGACCCGACGTTCGAGGAGTTCCTCGACTCGATTGGCGCCGAGCTGTCTGACGTGTCGTTCGCCTTTGGCGGCGTGATGAGCACGGAGAGCGTGTTCAGCGTCGGTGCCTTCCGCATCGTCGGCGCGAACGAGGACGACCTCGAGCGCGAGTTCATCGCCGCCAGCGAGGACGCCGGTGACATCAGCGGCTTCGAGGACGCGTCCGTCGGGGGCAAGGACGTCCTCACCGGACTCGACCCGAGCGGCGAGACCGATGCGAGCTTCTACCTCTACACGAAGGACGACACCATCTACTTCCTGACCGGCACCGAGGAGCAGGCGGCCGAAGTGCTGGAGGTCCTCCCGTAACCACCGCGGGCGCGGCCGTCTTCCTCAACGAGGGGGCCGGCAGCGCGCGCACCGATCGCGTCCATCGCGCCGTCGACCTCGTTCGGCGCGCGCTGGACGCGGACCTCCACGTCACCGATACCCGTGATTCGGCCGAGCTGTCCGAGTGGCTGACACCCCGGTTGGGCGACTACGCCACGGCGGTGATGGTCGGCGGTGACGGCACCCTGGGCGTCGCGTACAACGTGGCGGCCGGCCGCGATGGCCTGTCGCTCGGCTACGTCCCGGCCGGCTTCGGCAACGCGTCGGCGCACCTGCTGCGCCTCCCCCGCGATCCTGAGGATCTGGTCGAGGTCCTGCGCGCCGGTGACGCGCGGGCGGTGGACCTCGTCGAGGCCGACGGCCGTCTGGCGCTGTTCGCCGGCGCCGGATGGGATGCCCTGGTGGCCGGTCGGTATGCGGCCGCCGGCGCCGGGCGCTTGCCGGGTTGGGCGGTGGCCGTGGCACGCTCCGTCCCGGACCTGTGGCGGCGCCAGCCCGTCGAGGTGCGGGCCGACGAGTGGGTCGTCCATCGCGGGCCGATGGAGCTGCTCGTCGTCGGCACCACGCCGTTCTATGGCCGCGGGCTGCGCGTCAACCCCGGGGCTCGCCCGGATGCCGGTTCGCTGTCCCTGCGGGTCTATCCCGGACCCGCACCGCGCCTCGCCATCGAGGCCGGCCGCTGGGTGCTCGGCATGGCTCCCCACGCGCGACGGATCGCCGCCCAGCGGGTCGACCTGCGGTCCACGGACGGCACCGACATCCCGGTCCAGGCCGATGGGGACCTGCTCGAGGCCCGGCCCGCGTGGACGTTCACGATCCGCCCGCGCGCCGTCCGCCTCATCGGCCGCTGGGGCTGAGCCTCCGGACCGCGTCGAGCGCCGCGAACGCCGCCCGCCGGACCCGCTGCGGGCCGGATCCGTGGATCCGCAGCTCGGTCATCGGCATGGCGACCGTGCCCGCCACCGCGACGCGCACCCGGCTCCGACCGTTCGCGTCCTGCGGCAGCAGCGAGAGCTGGATGACGGCCTCGCCGACGGGCGGGCCGCTCGGCGTGCCGGCGTCGAGGATGCCGCCCGCGTAGCTCGCCAGCCCCTCTCGCGGGGCCGTTCCGGCCAGGATGGCGAGGAGGGCGCCGCCGGTCTCGGACTCCCAGGTCGCCACGCTCGAGGCGCCCAGCTCGGCGATTCGGCGCAGGGCCGCCGACGGGAGATCCTCGTCATCGGTGCCGTACGCGTCGATGCCCAGCAGCTCCACGGCCGCCGCGACGAGCGGATCGAGATCCGACGGGTCGCCACGGGTCGAGAAGCGCACGTGGACGCCGTCGTCGCGCGCATAGATGCCGACGCCCACCCCGGCGGGCGGCGCGGTGAGGAGGTCCCCCAGCCGCTCGGCCATCGCCGACTCGCCGATGCCGAATGCCTTCACCGTGCGCATCGCCAGCGGTGGCAGCCGGAAGCGACCCGCCAGCCGCGGGCGGACCTGCTCGGCCCACATCCGGCGCATCTCGGACGGCACGCCGGGCATGAGGACCACCACCACGTCGTCGCGGTCGACCCACCACCCGGGCGCCGAGCCGATCGGGTTCGGCAGGGGCTCGGCCGACGGGACCAGGAGCGCCTGGCGACGGTTCGCGACCGGCATCTGGCCGAAGGCGGCGAATCGCTGCTCGAGAGTCTCGATGAGGGCGGCGTCCTCGGTGAGAACCTCGTCGAGCGCATCGGCCAAGCCCTCGCGCGACAGGTCGTCGTGGGTGGGACCGAGGCCGCCGGTCGCCAGCACGACCGCGGACCGGGCCCGGGCCGCGGCGAACGCCTCCCGCAGGACCCCACGGTCGTCGGGGAGCATCCGCACCGAGCGCAGAGGCAGGCCGAGCGTCGCCATCTCGCCACCGAGGAAGGCGGCGTTCGTGTCGACGGTCTCGCCGAGCAGGAGCTCGGCGCCGATCGAGAGCAGCTCCGCGTTGGGCATCGGTCAGGAGTCTAGGGCTACACTGGATTTCAAAGCGCCCTCCACCACCGACCCGGCCGTGGCATGGGTCCTGCGATCCCAGGAGCATCCGTGACCGATGAAGCCCTGACCGTCCACGCGGTCCTCCCCGACGATCTCCGCGAGTGGCTCACCGCCGACCTGCGCTATCCGGTGCTGGCGGTCCTCACCCCCGAGGGCGCGCCGAACCAATCGGTGATGTGGTTCGACGTCGACCGCGACCACCCCGACACGATCCTCATGAACACGAAGGTCGGTCGCGCCAAGGAGCGCTTCCTGCGCCGCGATCCTCGGGTCAGCCTGTGCTTCGAGGAGGGGCTCTTCTGGGTCGCCCTGCAGGGCATCGTCGAGCTCGACGAGGACCGCGCGCGGTCGCTGGAGGACATCAAGGCGCTGGCACGACGGTACGGGAGCCGGCCGGAGCAGTTCGACGGCCAGCAGCGGGTCACGATCCGGATGAAGGTCGACAAGGTCATCCGCCACGATTGAGGTCGTGCCCAGGGCCGATTGTATCTACCGCACATCCGTCCGCGAAGGAGCGACTGTTGGCCGATCCGATCAAGCTCGGGGCGAACTCCTGGAACCAGTACACCGAGTGGGCTGCCCTGCGTGAGGCCGGCATCCGGCACGATCGCCTGGGCTACGATTCCATCTGGACCTGGGACCACCTGTACCCGATCGTCGGCTCGCACGAGGGGCCCATCCTCGAGGGCTGGCTGACGCTGGCCGCCTGGGCGGAGCGGACGGAGCGCGCCACGATCGGCCTGATGGTCGGTGCGAACACGTTCCGCAACCCGGCGCTCGTGGCGAAGATGGCGACCACGCTCGACCACATCTGCGGCGGCCGCGCGGTCCTCGGGATCGGCGGCGCCTGGTTCGAGACCGAGCATCGCGCCTACGGCATCGAGTTCGGCGGGTCCCCCGGCGAGCGGCTGCGCTGGCTCGAGGAGGCGGTGCGGATCATGCGCGGCATGCTTCACGGCGAGCGGCCGTCGGGCGATCGCTTCTACGCGACCCACGAGGTGCGCAACGACCCACCGCCGGTCCAGGAGCGGCTGCCGATCCTCATCGGCGGGGGAGGCGAGCGCAAGACGCTCCGCATCGTCGCCCGGTACGCCGACGCCTGCAACGTCGGCGGCGGCTTCGACAACGTGAGGCGCAAGGACGAGATCCTGCGCCGCCATTGCGAGGAGGTCGGGCGCGACGAGTCCGAGATCGAGCGGACGGCCAGCATGGGCATCTGCGTGATCCGCGACGACGCCGCCGAGGCGGAACGGGTGGCGAACGCGATCTTCGCGCACAACGGTCGGGCCCAGCCCTGGAAGAACCAGATGGTCGGCACGCCGGAGCAGGTCGCCGATGCGATGCGCCCCTTCCTGGGCATCGGGTTCCGGAGCTTCATCATCGGCTTCCCGTCGCCGTACGACGAGGAGTCCGCCGAACGGCTGATCCGCGACGTCAAGCCGGAGCTCGAGCGCGGCTGAGGCGCGCCAGCTCCGTGGCCGATTGGGATATCGGCCCGCAAGCTGGCTGTTGTCCGAGTCGAGCGCGCTGGAGTCGGATAACTGGCCGGCTCCCGAGCAATAGGCGGCCGCCTGGGTCGCACTCGGCGCCGCACGAGCGTGACGCGACGGCCGCCGGCGGGTTTCGGCCAGCTAATGCGCGCACCGCGGCCAGTGATCCGAGTCGGTGAATCGACCACAGCCACTACGCTGAGCGCATGAACGTCACGATCCTCGCAGGCGGCACCGGCGGCACGAAGCTGGCACACGGCTTCGCGATGCTCGCGCCCGAGGTCGAGCTGACGGTGATCGCCAACGTCGGCGATGACGTCGACGTGCATGGCCACCTCGTCTGCCCGGACATCGACGCGCTGCTCTACACGCTGTCCGGCCTCATCGACACCGAGCAGGGCTGGGGCGTGCGCGGGGACACGCACACCGCGCACGCGATGTTCGAGCGGCTCGGCGAGCCAGTCTGGTTTCGGATTGGCGACGCCGATCTCGCGACCCACACCCACCGTGCCCGCCTCATGCGCGAGGAGGGTGCGACCCTGACCGATGCGATCGCCGCGATGGCGAGGGCGCTCGGGATCGGCGCACGGATCCTGCCGGCGACGGACGATCGGTGGCGCACCCTCCTCGAAACCGACGACGGGCCGATGGAATTCCAGGAGTATTTCGTCCATCGCCGCCAAAAGCCGGAGGTCCGTGCGGTCCGCTTCGGCGGCCAGGCACGCCCCACCCCGGCGGTGCTCGAGGCCATCGGCGAGGCGGATCTGCTCGTCATCGGCCCATCGAACCCGATCGTGAGCATCGGCCCGATCGTCGCGTTGCCCGGCATCCGCGAGGCGCTCCTCGAAGCATCGGCCCCGACCGTCGCCGTCAGCCCGATCATCGCCGGCCGCGCACTGAAGGGGCCCGCCGACCGGATGCTCGCCAGCCTCGGCCACGAGCCCACCTCGCTGGGCGTCGCCCGCATCTACGACGGCCTGGCCGATCGGTTCGTGATCGACGAAGCCGATGCGGCGCTCGGCCACCACATCCAATCCGAGACCGGCCTGGCCGTCAGCGTGCTGCCGACGGTGATGCGCAGCGACGGCGACCGACGAGCACTGGCGGTCGCGATCCTCGGGGCTGCCTAGGCTCCCGGCTTCGCCACCATGAGGAAGACGATCACGGTGATCGACAGCATGAGGATCGTCGTCGAGAGCACGCCCCGCTGATCATGGATCGCGGCGGTCAGCGCGGGTGAGGGGGTATCGGTCGAGCTCTCGGACGCGGCTTCGGCCATTCGCCCGGCCCACGGGCCGCCAACCAGAGCACCGGTCGCCATGGCGATGGCGAAGATCACGTATGCGCCGATCAGCCACGGTTGGAAGAAGTCGAGCTCGCCCGCCCAGGCGGCGAGAAGGCCGAAGACCAGCCCGGTCACGAAGAGGACGGGGATGACCTTGCCCACCTGGGCGGTGAGCGGAAGGTATCCCCGGAGACCGGCAACGTCACCGCGGCGCGCCATGATGTGGAGCCAGATCTCTGGGACGAAGGCCGCGGCGACCGCGGCGAACATCGTGAGGATGTGGAGGTACTTGAACAGAACGAACACCCAGGGCCCCTCTCTCTCGGTTCTCCGGACACGGTACGGGGACCGTCAAGGACGCACGCGATATGCTGCTCCTGTGTCGACCCGGATCATCGTCCCGCATCGAGGGCTGGAGGCTGCCAAGACGCGCCTCGCCCCGAGCCTGGACCCCGAGGAGCGGATCATGCTCGCCAGCCAGCTGCTCCAGCGCGTGCTGGCCGTGGCCCACGAGGTGAGCGACGACGTCGTCGTGATCTCGCCCTCCCGTCCGCTCGCGGAGATCGTCGAGGCGTCCGGCGCGCGGCTGACCGTGCAGCGCGGGATGGGCCTCAACGAGGGCCTCGACCAGGCGCGATCGGAGGCGCTGCTCGACGGCGTCGACACCTTGATCGTGCTCCACGGCGACCTCCCGAACCTCCGCACGGCGGACATCCTGACCCTCGTCGACGCCCTTCCCGCCGATGGCGGACCCGGCGTGGCGATCGCCCCGGACCGGGCCGGCACCGGGACGAACGGCCTGGCACTGCGGCCGCCCGGGGTCGTCAACTTCCGGTTCGGTGCCGGCTCGTTTGCCGCGCACGCCGCCGAGGTGGAGCGTGCCGGCGTGCCCTGCGTGGCCGTCAACCGCTCCGGACTGGCCTTCGACCTCGACACGCCCGCCGACCTGGCCCGCTGGCTCGAGCTCGGGGACGCCGCGTGAGCTCGCGCATCGAGCTCATCGGCCTGGACGGCATCGGCGAGGTTGGGCCCGGCGACGACCTTGCCGCCCTGATCGCCGATACGGCCGCCGGCTCCGGCGAGCAGCTGCGCGACGAGGATGTGGTGGTCGTCACCCAGAAGATCATCTCGAAGGCGGAGGGCCGCCTCGTCGACCTCGCCACGGTCGAGCCATCGGCGCTGGCCCGGGACTGGGGCGAGCGATGGGAGAAGGATCCTCGCCAGGTCGAGCTCGTCCTCCGCGAGTCGGCCTCCATCGTGCGCATGGGGCCTGGCGGCCTGATCATCAGCCGCACGCGCCACGGGCTGGTGTGCGCGAACGCCGGGGTGGACGTCAGCAACGTCGGCGGCGGTGACGTCGCCGCGCTCCTGCCGGAGGACCCCGACGCATCGGCGCGGCGGATTCGGGAAGGGCTGCGCCAGCGCACCGGCGCGACGCCGGCGGTGATCGTGAGCGACTCCTTCGGGCGCCCGTGGCGCAATGGCATCGTGAACGTGGCGATCGGTGCCGCCGGCATCGAGCCGCTGCTCGACCTGCGGGGCGAACCGGACGTGGCGGGCCGACCC
Source organism: Candidatus Limnocylindria bacterium (assembly GCA_036380455.1). GTDB lineage: Bacteria > Chloroflexota > Limnocylindria > QHBO01 > QHBO01 > JACDBZ01. The sequence continues at coordinate 16,993 of DASVEQ010000035.1, forward strand.
ATGCGGGCCACGATCATCGCCGTCGCCGACGAGCTCGCATCGGCGGCTGACCTGGCGGGCGGCAAGGTCGATCAACGGCCCGTGGTGATCGTTCGCGGCTACCGGTGGCGGCCGTCCGACGCCGGAGCATCGGTCCTGGTCATGGAAGCGGAGCGCGACCTGTTCCCGTAGCGGCCCATGGCTTGCAGGGACGAGAAGCGCCCGCCGAGCGGGCGAGCATGAACGACCAGCGGATCCTCGACCGATATCGGCTCATCGAGCGCCTCGCCGCCGGCGGGAGCGCCGAGGTCTGGCGCGCCCACGACGAGCAGCTCGACCGCCCGGTCGCGGTGAAGCGCCTCCACCCGCACCTCTTCTCCGACGATGCGTCGCGGAATCGCCTGGCCGCCGAGGCACGGGCGGCGGCGCGGCTCTCCCATCCGGTGATCGTCGGGATCTACGACGTGGACGCGACGGGGGATGCCCCGGCCCTCGTCATGGAGCTGGTGACGGGCGAGTCGCTCGCGGCGCGGATCGAGCGGGCGGGCGCGCTCCCGCCGCGCGAGGCAGCCGCCATCGTCGCGGACCTCGCGGAGGCGCTCTTCCACGCGCACCAGCAGGGCGTCATCCACCGCGACATCAAGCCGGGCAACGTTCTCCTCGATACCAGCGGGCGGACGCGGCTCGTGGACTTCGGCATCGCCCACAGCCTGGCGGAAGCCGCTGCCCGGCTCACCGTCACCGGCACGGTGATCGGGACGTTGAGCTCCATGGCGCCCGAACAGCTCGCGGACGCGGCCATCACGCCGCGCACCGACCTCTACGGGCTCGGCGTCGTGCTCCACGAGGCACTGACCGGCAGCCCGCCGTACCCGACGGGATCGCCGCTCGCGCTCGCCGAAGCGCAGCGGGCCGGGCCGCCCACGCTGGAGGGACTGGACACTGGGCTGGCGGCGGTGGTTGCCGGATGCCTCGCGCTCGATCCCGCCGATCGGCCGCTGCATGCCGGCGCACTGGCCGATGCCCTGCGCTCCTGGCTGGCCGGGGACCCGGCACCGGCCCTCGCCCTGGCGCCACTGCCGATCGGGCCGGTGGACACCGCGGCGGTGACCCAGCCGGTTCCCGTGGTGGCGTCGCCCCTCGCACCGGCAGAGCCGCGGGACCCGGTTCGCTGGTCGTCCCGGTTGGCACCCATGCTGGCGGGGCTCGCGGCCCTGGCCGTGGTCGCCGTGCTCGTCGCCTTCGCCGCGAACCGGCCGGAGGCGGCTGGCCAGTCACCGGTCGGGTCATCGGCCGCGTCGGCCGCACCAACCGTCACGCCACCGCCGGAGTGGCTGACAGCTCTCGTCCAAGAGGTCGAAAAGGAGTGCGACGCCGAAGCCGCCGCGGCGGCAGAGGCCGACATGGCGACGATGACCGAGGACGAGGCGAAGGAGCACGCGGATGCCGTCGTCGAGGCGTGCAAGGGCGACGGCGATGGCGACGGCGGCGGCGACGGCGGTGGAGGGAACGGGAACGGCCGCGGGAATGGCAACGGCAATGGGAACGGCCGCGGCAATGACGACTGAGAGCGGCCCGCGCTAGTTCGGGGTCAGGAAGAGGCTGACGATCTGGCCGTTCTCGACGCGGAAATTGGCTTCGACGTGCATCGGGTCGATGCCGGGGCGCATGACCGTCACGTCCGCCACGTAGCTGGCGCCCATGTTGCGGCTGTCGTTGATGAACATCCGGAATCCGTCTCCGGCGCGCGTGAACCAGCCGCCGACCTTGTCGCGGCCGCGGAGGTTCGTCCGCTCGTCGCTGCCCGGCACGCTGATGCCCATCACCGCGTGTTCGGCGAGCAGCTCCACGGCCTTCTCGCGCCGATCCTCGTTGATGAGCTCGAAGAACAGGTCGACAGTCTCAGTGGCACCCATGTGCGGCCCAGTCTAGCGACGGCCGCTCCGATCCGTTCGCCGCGCCACTCCTGCCGACCCCACGGTTCCCCTGGTGTCCACCTGCTCCGCGAAATGTGCGCACGTGTGTTGACACTCCGATGCCTCGCGTCCGGCGAGGGCCGTAGACTGGCCGTATGGAACGCCTTCGCATCGGCCTCATCGGGTGGGGAACGGTTGGGGCTCCCTTCGGGCAGCTCGTCATGGATGGGCCGCTGCCGGTGACCCTCGCCGGGGTTGCCGTCCGCGACCCCGAACGAGCGCGCGAACGCGGCCTGCCGAAGGGCGTCCCGACCATGTCGGTCGAGGAGGCGCTCTCGAACGACGTGGTCGTCGAGCTGGCCGGCGGCCTGGACGGCCCCCGCGAATGGGCGCGCGCGGCCCTCGACCGGGGAACGCCGTATGTCACCGCCAACAAGGCGCTGCTCGCCACGCACGGCGGTGAGCTCGCCGAGCTGGCCGAGCGCCGCGTGGCCGCGCTGCTCGGCAGCGCCAGCGTGGGCGGCGGGACCCCGATGGTCGAGACGGTCATGCATCTCGCCGCGGCCGGCGAGATCGTGCGCCTCCGCGGCCTCCTGAACGCCACCACGACCTTCATCCTCAGCGCGATGGGGCGAGGCCAGGGCTACGACGAGGCGCTGTCCGACGCGCAGGAGGCCGGCTACGCCGAGGCCGATCCGAGCTTCGACGTCGAGGGACGGGATGCCGCGCAGAAGCTGGCCATCCTCGCCTCGGTCGCCTGGGGCCGGTGGCGCCCGGAGTCGGACGTGCAGATCGCCGGCATCCTCGACGTGGCGGTCGCGCCCGGTCAGGCGGTCCGCCTGGTGGCCGACGCTGACAAGCAGGCGCTTCGCGTGGCTCCCGCCAGCCTCGACGCCTTCGATCCGCTCTCCGCACTGGACGGCGTCGAGAGCATGCTCGAAGTCGTCTCGTCCGACGGGACGACCGTTCGGGTCAGCGGCCCCGGCGCCGGCGGGCGGGTCACGGCCGGCGCGGTGTACGCCGATGTCGCACGACTCGTCGCTGGAGAGCGACCGATCCTCTTCGGCTCGCGGAGCTGACCTCGATCTCTCAGCCCGTGGCGAAGGCGCGCACCGTGAATCGCGCTCCGCCGGGATCGCACAGGACGGCGCTTCGGACGGGCGGGATGTCGACGGGTTCGACGATCACCGTGCCGCCGAAATCGAGGTTGTGCGGTATCTTCGGCATGTGAACGCGTGGCCAACCGTCGGTGTCGCCGGCGCCCGGGGCGTCGTCGGCGGCGTCTTCTGCTCCATCCTCGCCGATGCCGGCCTGCCGGCCGGGTGCCTCCGCGCGTTCGGGCACGAGGAGGGCAACACGGTCGAGTTCCGCGGGCAATCGGTGCCGGTGCGCGTCCTGGACGACGAGCGGGCGCAAGAGCTCGACGTGCTGTTTCTCGCCGTCGACGCGGTCCAGAGCCGCGAGATCATGGCGGGTCCGGGGCGCCTGGTGTCGCTCGTCGTCGACAACTCGAGCGCCTTCCGCCTGGCCGATGACGTTCCGCTCGTCGTGCCGGAGGGCAACGCGCATGCGGCGCGGCACCGCAGCGCCAACCTCATCGCGAACCCGAACTGCACGACCGCCGCCGTCATCGTGGCGCTCGCGCCGATCCGGGACCTGGCCGGCCTCGAGTCCGTCGACCTCGCCAGCTACCAGGCGGTGAGCGGAGCCGGCCGCAAGGGGCTCGATGCCTGGGAGTCGGAGCGCGCGAGCGACCACCGCAGCCAGGCCGACGCCTCGCCCTTCCACGGCCGCATCGCCGACTCGGTGGTGCCGCAGATCGACGTTCTCGGAGACGACGGCTGGACGGGCGAAGAGCGCAAGATCCACGCCGAGCTGCGGAAGATCCTCGAGATGCCGGACCTCGACGTGGCCGCCTCCGCCGTCCGGGTCCCGGTGCGCACCGGCCACTCGGTCGCCCTTCACGTTCGGACCCAGCGGCCCACGACCGTCGAGGAGATCGAGGACGCGCTGCGCGCCGCGCCCGGGCTCGAGTACCGGCCGGCGGACGGGTCCGAGCGCCATCCGATGCCGCTCGACGTCGAGGGCCGGGATCCGGTCCTCGTCGGCCGGCTGCGTGCCGTGCCAGGCCGCGAGCGTGGCTTCGCGCTCTGGCTGAGCAGCGACAACCTGCGGAAGGGCGCGGCACTGAACGCGATCCAGTGCGCCGCCGCGGCCGACCCGGAACGGTTCGGACGGCTGCTGCCACCCCCGCGGTGAGCGGCGGCCCACAGCTCGCGGCCCTGCTCGAGGTCCTCGACCGGCACGAGGTGGCGTTCGTCATCGGCGGATCGGTCGCCGCGCTCGCCCACGAGGCCCCGAATGTGGCTCCGGGCGACCTCGACGTGATTCCGGCGACGGACGCAGAGAATCTGCGGCGCCTCGCCGCTGCCCTCGATGAGCTTGGCGCCGTGCCGGCGCCCGAGACCGGCGGCTGGGTCACCGACGATGACGGCGAGCACCGCTGGGTCGAGGACGGCCTCCAGCGACCGGCGGCGGACCTCGACCCGATGAATGCCGAGACCTTCGACCACTCGTTCGTGACATCGCTCGGCCGGCTCGACGTGGTGCCGCGCATCGCCGGACGCCACGACGACCTCCGCCGACGCGCCACGCGGCTGCCGGTGGACGGCCGAGAGGCGTGGGTCGCCGCCCCGGTCGATCTACTGGCCGGCATGACGGCCCCCCGACGGCCGAAGGACGTCTCCCGCGTGCGCCACCTCCGGGCGGTGGGACCTCCCGCCCAGGGGATCGGCTTCATCGGCTTCCGGACCGACCGGTACGAGGCGATGGTCGCCCTGTTCCGCGACCGCATTGGTCTCTTAATCATCCACGAGGCCCCCGCGGCCGCCTGGTTCCGCCTCGGGGCGGATGCGGAGCTCCACGTCTACGCCGACACCGATCCGGACCACGCGTTCTTCACCACCGGCCCGGTCGTCGGCCTGCGGGTCGCCGACGTGGACGCCACGCGCGCCGCGCTGGAGGCCGATGGGCTGCGCATGCTCACCGACGTCGAGCGCACCGAGTCGGCATCCTGGTGCCACTTCGAGGCGCCCGACGGCACGATTCTGGAGATCATCGGCCCGGCCGCGCGGGGGCCGTCGGGCTAGACTGGTCGCTCCCGGGCCGCACACAAGTGGAGCCGCATGCCGTCGTTTGCCGACCTGACCACCGAGTTCCTCGACGCCGAGTTCGCGGAGTCGCCCGTTCGGGCCAGCAGCCTCGGCCTCACCGAGTTCGACGACCGCCTCGATGACCTGTCCGAGGAAGCATTCGAGCGCCGCCGCGCCGCCGACGGCGCCTGGCTCGAGCGGTTCCGTGCGGCAAGCGGCGAGGACCTGTCGTTCGACGACCAGATCGACCGGGACCTGGTGATCAGCATCCTGCGCGGCCGGCAGATCGTCGAGGACTGGGAAGTCTGGCGGCGCCAGCCGGATACGTACCTCAACCCGGGCTTGACCGGGATCTTCGGCCTCTTCCTGCATCGGCTGCGCCCGCTGGAGGAGCTGGTCGACGCCGCCGTGGCCCGCATGGGGCTGATTCCGGAGAACCTGGAGGCGGGAAAGCGGAACCTGCATCCGGACCTCGTCCCGTCGATCTTCCTGGACCGCGCCGCAAACCAGGCGCGCGCCGGCGCGCGCTACGTCCGCGAGATCCTGCCCTCGCAGATCGACGAGGGGCCGATTCGGGCGAAGCTGGCCGAGGCAGGCGAGGCTGCCGCATCGGCCTACGACGCCTACGTGGACTACCTCGAGGAGATGCGCCCATCGGCCGCAGGCGAGTGGGCGCTGGGGGAGGCGCGCTACAGCGCGCTGCTGCAGGAGAAGGAGCTGCTCGGCTTCGACGCGCGCCAGCTTCGCGATCGTGGCCAGGCGGCCTACGACGAGCTGGCCACCGAGCTGACCCGGTGCGCCAGGCAGATCGGCGGCACCGACGACTGGAAGCGGGTGCTCGACGATCTCAACGAGGACCACCCGAACACGCCGGAGGAGATGCGGGTCGGATACGAGGACTGGACCGAGCGGGCCCGCGCCTACCTGCGGGAGCATCGGCTCGTCTCCTTCCCGCAGGGCGAGGAGTGCGACGTGGTGCCGTCACCACACTTCCAGCGGCCCGTGCTTGCCGTCGCCAGCTACATGCAGCCGCCGGCGTTCAGCGATCGCATGAAGGGCCACTTCTTCGTGCCCTTCCCACCGGACGGCGCCTCCGAGGACGAGGTCCAGAAGCGGCTGGCCTCCAACTCCTATCCCGGCATCCCGACCACCGCCGTCCACGAGGCCTATCCCGGGCACCACTGGCACCTGGTCATGTCGAAGGCGAACCCGAGCCGGCTGCGGCAAGTGTTTCGCACGCCGTACTTCAGCGAGGGCTGGGCGCTGTACGCCGAGCGGATGATGCGCGAGCAGGGCTTCTTCACCGAGCCGCGCCACGAGATGTTCCAGTACGAGGCCACGATCTTCCGCGCGGCGCGCATCATCGTGGACACCTCGCTCCACATCGGCGAGATGAGCTGGGAGGAGGCCGTCCGCTTCATGCTGGAGCACACCGCGCTAACCGAGCCGACCGCGAAGGCCGAGGTCACTCGCTACTGCGCCTGGCCGACGCAGGCGTCGTCGTACCTGACCGGGTGCCTGGAGATCGTGCGCATCCGCGAGGCCTTCTTCGCCGCCCACGGATCGTCCGACACCGATGCGCTGCGCGCCTTCCACGACGGGATCACCAGCAGTGGCGGCCTGCCGATCGCCCTCGCCGAGCGCGCGGTCCTCGCCACAGCCTGAAATCAATGCTCGCCGCGCACCGACTCGAAAGCCGGCACGCACCAAGCGAGCAACCGTCTGCTGGCCGGCACGGCGTGCGGTCGGGTGGGTGGGTGCGAGCGGCGGTACGCGTCGGCCCCGACTCGGATAGCGCGCCGTTTCGTGAGCACCACGTGGTCGATCCGCGGACGGCCGCCGTCCGTCGAGCGTGAAACCGGGCGGTCGCGGTCGCATCGGGCGCGTAACGTGCCCCTGGTGGTCAGTTATCCGACTGGAGCTCGTTTGGAACGCCCCGACTCGGATAACCGACCACCTCGCGGCCGCCGTCCGAGTCAGGGTCCGCCGAATCCGGCTGTCGGCGGTTCAATACCGAAGGCGATCGGTGATGTCGAACATCTCGTAGAAGTGGTAGAGGTCGGTGTGTGACAGGACCGTGTCCGGCAGGAGCGGGAGATCGGTCCCGAAACGGGCGTTGAAGATGATGCGGAACGCGTTTACCGGGGTGAGCGCATCGTGGAAGCCGTGCTCTTCGAGGTCGGCGCCAGGGACGCGCATCGCGTACAGGATCCCGAACTTCTCCTCGAGCTCGAGGTCGGTGGCCTCGCGCCAGTCGAAGTTCCAGCCGTCGGCGCGGTAGCGGGCGGGGAACGGCCCCTCGTCGGCCTGCAGCATGATCACTGCATCCGGATCCGACGCGATGATCCGATCCATCAGTGACAGCATCCGGCTGTTCGCATAGCTCAGCTGCCGCCGGTAGCTCTCGATCTCCCCGAGCTCGGCGACCTGCGAGCGTCCGGTGAACGAGCCATCGGCGTTGTGGACGTACGGGGGATGCGTCGTCACCAAGTGCGCGAACACGTACTTGGGGCCTGGAAGCTCCGTGATCTCGTCCAGCCGATCGAGCGCATACAGGTTGTTCTCGCGCATGACCGGCCAGTCCCACGGGTCGTCAGGCGCGGCGTTTGGATCGCCGAAGGCCCGCAGCAGCGTGGTCTGGGCCAGCACCGATGAGAACTCATCCTGCCCGGTGTAGCGGAGCACGCGATCGGCGTCCTCGTTGCGCTGAGTGGGCGTCCACCAGTTCGCGACCTGGAGATACGTGTAGCCGAGCTCCTTCAGCGCGGTCGGGACGGCCAGTCGCTCCTGGAGATCGCGGTGGATCGGCTCGCGGTCGCGGCCGCTCTCGGCCTCGGCGGCCAGGGCATCGGTGTCGAGCATCTCCATGTTGAGGGAGCTGACGAGTGAGAGGGGCGTCTTGATGTAATTGGCGTGCGCGTGCCGCGCGACGTCGAAGCCGCGCTCTTCGAGCGCCGTGAGGAACGGCTCGTTGTCGTAGTCGTAGACCTCGCGGAGCGCCGTCGGCCCGGCATAGCGGTCGAGGATGATGTAATAGACGTCGGGCAGGTCGGCCGGGTCCGGGGGCGCGAGCTCGACCTCGGTCAGCTCCCCGGACGGGTTCGTCGCTCCGATCGCGACCATCGCAGTCGCGACGCTCCAGCAATTGAGACCGACGAGCACGGCGGCCACGAAGTTCAGGCCACGCGTCAGCGGAACGGCGAAACGCCGCGTCCTCCAGGCCAGGACGAGCGCGAGCGCGAGCGCCAGCGTCCAGCCGACGATGAGCGGCCACTGGCTGTCGACGTACGGCGCGGCCGCGTTCCAGGCATGGCCGTAGCCGAAGAAGGCGACGACCAGGACGGTGGTCAGGAGGCCGGCGCGGAGCCAGTCGCGCAGGACCACGCCCAGGACGCCGAGCACCGCCGCGGTGACGCCCACCGCGAGCGCGAGCGGCAGCCAGAGGGGCTCCGTGGTCACCTGCTCATCCGCGTTGATCGCGAAGAGGAACACCACCGGGTACGCCGCGGCAAGGATCGGGTGGAGCGGCAGCGTCGTGGGGTCCGAGTGGCCCTCACGCCCCCATGCGGTTACCATCCGGTTAACACTAGCCGAGGCGTTTGCGCCGTGCTCATTCTGGGATATATCGATCCGGGCTCCGGCAGCATGCTGCTCCAGGTGATCCTGGCGGGCGCGCTGGCGGTCCCGTTCTTCTTCCGGCGGCTGATCGCCGATGCCTGGCACAGGGTGCGCGGCACCGACCGGACCGACACCGCCGCCGAGCGGGTTCCCGCCGACGGCCGCGACGAGACCGATTCCCACCGCTGACGGGCCGGAGATCGATCCGGCCTCCTTCCGCGATCCGTCCGGCTTCGTCTTCCGGCGCGATGGCGTCCTCTATCGCCAGGTCCAGCCGCCCGCCGCCGCCGACTGGGAGGCCTACCGAACCTCCGGCCTCCACGAGCGCCTCACCGCCGATCGCCTCGTCATCGAGCACGAGGAGGCCGCAACCGAGCTCGCCGCGCTTCCCGGTGCGGTCGCCGTCATCCGGCCGCGGATGCTCGACCTCATCTCGTATCCGTACGAGTGGTCGTTCTCCCAGCTGAAGGACGCGGCGCTGCTCACCCTGGAGCTTCAATCGCGAGCCCTGGACGCCGGGATGCGGCTGAAGGACGCCAGCGCCTACAACGTCCAGCTCGAGGACGGCCGACCGGTCCTCATCGACACCCTGAGCTTCGAGGTCGCCGATGCCACCCAGCCGTGGCCGGCCTACCGCCAGTTCTGCGAGCACTTCCTCGCCCCGCTGGCCCTCATCGCGCACCGCGACGCGCGATGTGGCCTGATGCTGCGCGACTTCATCGACGGGATCCCGCTCGACCTCGCCACGACGCTGCTGCCCGGGCGCACGCGGCTCAATCTCGGCCTCGCCAGCCACCTCCACCTCCACGCCGGCGCCCAGCGGCGAGCCGCCCGCGGGGCGGGGCCGGCACCGGACGCTCCCGCTCCCACGCGTCGCATCAGCGCCACCGGCCAGCGCGCCCTCCTCGACTCGCTGCGCCGCACGGTGGAGGGACTCCGCTGGCGTCCGACCGGTCACTGGGCGGGGTACGCGGGCGCGACCTCGTACTCCGAGACGGCCACCGCGAGCAAGGCACAGCTCGTCCGCGAGATGCTCGACACGGTGGGCGGACGCGCCGCCTGGGACCTGGGCGCCAACACCGGAGCCTACAGCGCCATCGCGGCCGATGCCGGCTATCGGGTGGCCGCCTGGGACCAGGACGCCGCGAGCGTCGATGCCCACTGGCTGCGCCTTCGCGGCACGGCCGGGCGCGCGATCCTGCCGCTGATCGGCGACCTCGCCAACCCCTCGCCGTCGCTCGGCTGGGGGCTGGAGGAACGGCGCTCCTTCCTCCAGCGCGGCGAGCCGGACGTGCTGCTCGCCCTCGCCCTCGTCCATCACCTGGCGATCGGCAACAACGTCCCGCTGGCGGGAATCGCCCGCTTCTTCGCCCGCATCGCGTCGTGGGCGATCGTCGAATTCGTGCCGAAGGAGGACCCGATGACGCGGCGGCTGCTCGCCGCACGGCGGGACATCTTCGACGGCTACACGATCGACGGCCTCCGGGCGGCCTTCGGCGAAACGTTCGAGATCGTTCGCGAGGCGCCGATCACCGATTCCCCGCGCACGCTCTTTCTGCTCCAGCGTCGCTGAGCGCTGTGCGGCCTGCACAGCCATTCGGTTCGACACCGCCGTCGGTCGGCCCCTAGCATCGATGACATGAACCGACAGCGCATCAGCTGGCTGATGGACATGGACGGCGTGATCGTGCGCGAGGACCACCTCGTGCCCGGCGCCGACACGTTCGTCGCGCGACTGGTGGAGACGCATCATCCATTCCTCATCCTCACCAACAACTCGATGTACACGACCCGCGACCTGGCCGCACGGCTGGCCCGCCTGGGCCTCGACGTCAGCCCGGAGCGCATCTGGACCTCGGCCCTGGCCACGGCGAAGTTCCTCGACGACCAGCGGCCTGACGGCAGCGCCTTCGTCATCGGCGAGGCGGGCCTGACCACCGCGCTGTACGAGGCCGGCTACACGCTCGTCGAGAGTGACCCCGACTACGTCGTGCTCGGCGAGACCCGCACGTACAGCTTCGAGCGCATCGCGCGCGGGATCCAGCTCATCAGCCGCGGCGCCCGCTTCATCGCCACCAACCCCGACCCGACCGGCCCGTCGCCCGCGGGACCGCTGCCGGCGACCGGTTCGGTGGCTGCGCTGATCTCGGCCGCGACCGGCGTGCAGCCGTACTTCATCGGCAAGCCGAACCCGCTGATGATCCGCTCCGCGCTGCGGCAGATCGGCGCGCACTCGGAGTCGACCGTCATGATCGGCGACCGCATGGACACCGATATCGTCACCGGCCTCGAGGCCGGGCTCGAGACGATCCTGGTCCTCACCGGGATCACGGAGGCCGAGGAGCATGCCCAGCGCTTCAGCTACCTGCCGACCCGGATCGTCGGGTCGGTGGCGGACCTCATCGACGAGATCCGGCCGTTCGAGGCCTGACGCAGCCCGCTCCTGGCCGCCAGCGGCCCGTGGCGCCTGATCGCTGGCAGCAGTCACCGCCCGCGGATGAGGCGCGGCCCGTGGCGCCTGATCGCTGGCAGCAGTCACCGCCCGCGGTTGGGGCGCGGCCCGTGGCGCCTGATCGCTGGCAGCAGTCACCGCCCGCGGTTGAGGGCATCGCTCCTCGTCGATCGGTGGAGACTCCCGGGTCACGATACGAGCCGCCGGAGCTGTCGCTGTCCCGAAACATGACGGCACTCGTCATGGCCTCGGTGGACAATGGGCCATGACCGATGGGACGCTCGGCCTCGAGATCCTGCCGCTGACCCGCGAGCGGCTGCCGCACCTCGCCGTCCTCTTCGGCCAGGGAGGCGACCCGAAGTGGTGCTGGTGCGCCTCGTTTCGCGTGCGCAGCATCGACTTCACGAACGCCGACGTGGCCGCCAATCGGCAGGTCCTCGAGGGCGCCGTCGAGACGACCGCGGCCGAGCGCCGCGCACCAGGCCTGATCGCATACCGCGATGGTGCGGCCATCGGCTGGGTCAGCGTGGGACCGCGCGACGACTACGAGCGCCTGAAGCACTCCCGGGTGCTGGCGCCGGTCGACGAACGGCCGACCTGGTCGATCGTGTGTTTCGTGGTGGCCCGCACCGCGCGGCGCCAGGGCGTGGCGGAGGCCCTGCTCGACGCGGCCGTCCGCTATGCCGCCGAACATGGCGCGACCCTGGTCGAGGGCTATCCGGTCGACACCGGAGGCGGGCGGATCCCATCGGCGAATGCCTACATGGGCACGCTGGGCATGTATCGCCGCGCCGGGTTCACCGAAGTGGAGCGGCGACGGGCGAACCGGACCTCCGTAGAGCGGCCGATCGTGCGGAAGCGGCTGTCGCCCGGGTAGTTGCGGGGCGGGCGTATGCTGTCGGTACGCCCGGAGGGGCAACGCGACCGCGGCACTCGACCCGCATCGAGCCGGAGCACGTAGGCGGCAACGTCGGAGCACGTAGGTTCGGTCCAATCGAGACGTCGCCGGATGAGCGAGTCACTCCGGGCGTCTCCGCGGCCCTCAGCCCTCCCGCGCGTACCGGCCCGACAGCTGGGCCTCGGCCAGGATGTGGCCGGTCATCGCCTGGCGCGCATCCGACGCCGACGCCCCGTCGCCGACGGCGACCGGCTGCGACACGGCATACAGCGTGAACACGTAGCGGTGCTCGCCCGACGGCGGGCACGGACCACCCCAGCCTGCCGCACCGAAGCTGCTACGTCCGGGACGTCCGATGCGGTCCCCCTGGCCGGCGGGCATGTCGTCCGTATCGCCGGGAATGTCGGTCAGGAGCCAGTGCACGAAGTTGCCGGCATCCGGATCCTCGACGACGAGGACGAATGCCTCGGTGCCCTCAGGCGCCCCGGACCAGGCGAGCGGCGGTGATACATCCTCTCCGTCGCACGAGTGCTCGGTCGGAATGCGTCCTCCATCGTGGAACGCCGAGCTCGTCAGCTGCATGTCGGTCTCCTCTCGCGTGCTGGCGACCGGAGGCGAGGAACAGCCGCCGATGGCCAGCAGCATCCACATGCCGAGCACGGTCCGTGCCGGGCCGGCCATCCGCATCAACTCTCGACCGTGATGTCCACGATCTCGGCGCCGAGGTGTGCGGCGAGGTCGCCCGGACGAACGTGGAGGTTGACGCCGCGGGCACCGCCGCCGATGGCGACGTTCTCATGCTCCAGGGCGGCGCGGTCGACGAGCACTGGCCACGCGCGAGTTGCTCCGAACGGCGTGATGGCACCGCGCTCATACCCGGTCACGTCGCGGGCCTCGTCGGCATCGGGCAGCGAGAGGCGGCTCACGCCGAGATGGGCGCGCAGCTTCGGCCAGTCGAACCGCCGGCCTCCCGGGACGAGGACGAAGAGGTAGTCGTCCTTGCCGCGTCGCACGACGAGCGTCCGCAGCAGCGCCCCGAGCGGGATGCCCTGCAGGTCGGCGCTCTCCTCGGGGCTGCCGGCGGGACGCGTGCGCACGACCCGGTGCTCGATGCCGGCCGCCTCGACCGCCTCGAGCGCTGGCGTCGTGTTGCCGGGATGTTCGTCACTCATCGCGAGGCGCCAGGTTTCGCCATGACCGATGCGACGCGTCGTTCGGGATGGCCACCGCGGTCCGCGACCACGTGTTGCCCGAGGTTCCGGGCCCCGATCGCGCTCATCGGTCGCCAACCATCGCCACCGGAGACGACTGGTGCCGCCGGGCGACGTGCTCGCGTCACGCAGCTCGCCATCGCTCAGGCGTCGACCACTTCGATCCGGATCCGCTTGTTGATCCGGCCCTTGCTCTCGTAGCCGGTCACCTTCACCCGTCCGATCTCGCCGGTGTGCGCCACGTGGGTTCCGCCATCGGCCTGGAGGTCGAGTCCGACGATCTCGATGGTCCGAACCTCGACGATGTCCTCGGGGAGGAGGTTGATCTTCGTGCGGATGAGATCGGGGATTGCGAAGGCCTCCTCGCGCGGCAGGATGGCGACGCGGATCTCGCGTTCGGCGGCGATCTCCTCGTTGACGCGCCGCTCGATTTCCTCGACGAGGTCACCGGACATCGTCTCGAACTCGAAGTCCATGCGGCCCGACAGCGGCTCCATGTTGCCCCCGGTGACCGATGCCTGATGATCGCGCCACACGACGCCGCACAGGACGTGGAGCGCGGAGTGGGTGCGCATGAGCTGGTGGCGGCGCTCCCAGTCGATCTCGGCGGTGACCCGCGTGTCGACCGCCGGCAGCCCCTCGCCCTCGGCGACGGTGTGCCAGATGTCTTCGTCACGCCGCTTCGCGCCAACGACCCGCCACGAGCCGCCGGCGTCGCCGATGAGCTGGCCGGTGTCCGCCGGTTGCCCGCCGCCGCCGGGATAGAAGACCGTTCGGTCCAGGAGCACGGCGTGGGCCTCGGCATCGGTTTCGACGACCATCGCCTCGGCCTGGCGCGCATACGCATCGGTGTAACAGACGTTCTCGCTCATCGTGCCCAAGGCTAACGCAAGACGACGATCGCCACGGCCACACCCAGATTGAGCATCTGCGGTGCGTGGGGACTCATACTTCACACACGGCTCCGAGGGTTCCGCTGCCCGGATCCCGGACGGTGGATGCTCCGTGCGCACGACGTGGAACGGTCGACGAGGTCTCCCGCGTCTCCGCGCACCGCGAGCACGACCGGATCTGGATCATCGACGTGAACGGCACGCGCCTGGTCCTCACCGCGTTCGCCATTCGCGACGCGACCGATGAGCAACGCGATGAGCTCCGCGCGATGGTCGAGTCCGTTCGGATCGAAGCACCCTGAGCCGGGAGGAGCGTTGTCATGCCCACGTACCTCGACATGCACACCATGCCGGGTGTCACCACCAGTCACGTCCCGGGCGTCCCGAACGATGCGGCGGAGCTTGGCGGCGAGGAGGCCGAGGTCCGCTCATTCGTTTGCGCGGGATACACGTGGCTCCAGATCACCGCCCTGCACGGGGGTAATGGGTACGTCGTCTGGTTGGTGGCAACGGCCCCGCCCGACCCCGAGCAGCGCCCGATCAACGATCAGCTCCTGGGCACCTTCCGCTTCACCGACTGACGCGCTGCCGTGGCTTGCGCGGCGGGCCGAAGATTGAGTCCTGCCCTCGCCGATGCGCCCATACCCTGTGAGCGGGCCGGCCCGAGCGAACACCGGCCCGCAACGCGGATGAGGGCATGGACACCGATCTCGTGACTCGAGCACAGCGTGGCGACGAAGAGGCCTTCGCGAGCCTCGCCGTGGCCGCGGGCGATCGGCTCCACGCGGTTGCGCATCGAATTCTGCGTGACCTCGATCTCGCCGAGGACGCCACGCAGCAGGCGCTGCTGGCCATCTGGCGGGACCTCCCGCAGCTGCGCGACCCGGCACGCTTCGATGCCTGGTCGTATCGGCTCCTCGTGCGCGCCTGCTACGCCGAGGGCCGACGTTCCCGCGCGTGGACCCCGAACATGCGCCTGCTTCCGTCCGATGGACTGAGTCAGGCGGACGGCTCCAGCGCCGTCGCCGACCGCGACCAGCTGGAGCGTGGCTTCCGACGTCTCTCAATCGACCACCGCGCGGTGGTCGTGCTGCATCACTACCTCGACATGCCGCTCGACCGGGTTGCCGAAGCGCTCGGCATCCCGGCCGGCACGGCCCGATCGAGACTTCATCACGCGATGCGTGGGCTGCGCGCGGCTCTCGATGCCGACGCACGGCCGCCCGCTCGGGAGGTGGTGCAATGAGCACCGATCGCGAGACGACCCGCATCGTTCGGTCGTGGCTGGAGGACGGCGTCACCCAGCTCCCGGACAGCGTCCTGGACGCGGTGCTCGACGAGCTCCCCTCGACCCATCAGCGTCGCGCCACCTGGTGGCCGGCGCGGAGGCTGTTCCACATGAACAAGGCATTGGCTTACGGCGTCGTTGCCGCGACCGTCGTGATCGTCGCGATCCTCGGCATCAGCCTTCTCGCACCCACTGGCCCAAGTGTGGGAGACCAGGCTGAGAGCACGACCGCGACGCCGATTCCAACCCGCCCACGAACAGCGCCGACTGGTGGGCTCGAGCCGGGCACCTATCGCGTTGCCGAGTTCACCCTGCGCGCCTTCACGATCACCGTTCCGAGCGGCTGGAGCCGCGAGGACAACTTCCTGTCAACCGGGACAGGGACGGTCGAGACCGATGCGTTCGAGGGCGACAGCGTCTACCTGGCAACCTGGCCAGTCTCGCACGTGTACTCCGACTCGTGTCAGTGGGAAGGGTCGCTGCGTGAGGCGCGTTCCCTCGCCGAGCTCACTGAGGCGCTGGCCGAGCAGACCGGCCACGACACGACGGGCCCTGAGGAGACGCAGCTGGGCGGCTACCCTGCCACGCGGTTCGAGTTCTCCGTTCCCTCCGACTTCGACATCAGCGCCTGCGATCAGGAGTTCTTGCGGCTCTGGCCCGATGCGGGACCGAACGAGAACTTTGGACTTCCCATCACCGTCGGCCAAACGGCAACGGTCTACGTCGTGGACCTCGACGGCCAGGGCCAGCTGGTGATCGCCGGGCAAAAGGAAAGCTCGTCCGCAGCCGATGTCGCCGCGCTCGAAAGCGTCGTCTCATCGATCAGCTTCGAGCCTTGACCATTCGCCCCCGCGGCGACGGACACCGGTCCAGATGTGCACCTTCACCTCTCAGAGCCGGCGGCACAGCCGCCGGCTCTGATACGCCGGCGTGGCCACCGTGTCCGGGTACCCCAGCGAACCGTGCCTGCGCGCTGCGCCGGCGGCGTGCTGCCCATCGGCGTGTCGTTCATCGGCGGCGCGCGGGACGAGCCGCAGCTCATCGGCTTCGCCTACGACTTCGAGCAGGCGACGCTGGTCCGGCTCCCCCCGCCGTTCCTCTCGACGCTCGACTGCGGTCTACCAGCGCTCATCGTGAACGAGCGATTCGAGCGGTAGCCGTCCACCCGTTCGGTTCGGCGCGGTCAGCTTCGCCGGATCGGCAGGATGGCCGAACGAGAGGAGAAAGTCGCATCGGCGGTCGTCCGGAAGTCCGAGCAGCCGATGCGCGAGCTCATGGTCGTAGACCGTGGCCGGCACGCTGCCGATGCCAAGCTCCCACGCGGCCAGCACCATGTTCTGCGCCGCCCGGCCGGCATCCCACATCACGGAGTTGTTGTAGTGGCCCGATGCGTCGGACGTGACCATCGCGATCGCCACCGTCGCGCCGGCGAGATGGCCCGCGTAGTGGCCGACGGCGGCCAGCTCTCGGAGGTGCTCTCGGTCGCGGAGCACGATGAAGGCCCAGTGCTGGTCATTCTTCGAGCTCCCGGTCCGCCGCCCTGCGTTGAGGATGCGCTCCAGGTGTTTCTCCTCAATCGGCTCGTCGCTGAACTTCCGCACCACGCGGACGGTGTTGATCGCCTGCCATGTCTCCATCGGTCCATGATCGCGCATCGGCCGGATTGAAGATTTCACCGGCCCGGCGTCCCATACCGTGTGACGCGCATCGGTCTGAACCGATGCGGCCAGGTGGAAGAGGCCGATGGATACCGATCTCGTGGTCCGAGCCCAGCGAGGAGACAAGGCGGCGTATGCCGACCTTGCCTTCGGGATCGCGGACCGGTTCCTGGCCGTGGCGCGCAGGATCCTGCGCGACATCGACCTCGCCGAGGATGCGACGCAGCAGTCGCTGCTGAGCATCTGGCAGGACCTTCCACAGCTGCGCGACCCGGCCCGCTTCGAGGCCTGGTCGTATCGCATCCTCCTTCGCGCCTGCTACGCGGAGGGGCGGAAGCAGCGCCGCTGGGCACCGAACCTTCGCCTCCTGCCGGCTGACGAGCCGGCGCGCGGCGACGGGATGAGCTCGGTCGTCGATCGCGACCAGCTCGAGAGCGGCTTCCGCCGCCTCTCCTTCGATCATCGAGCGGTGGTGGTCCTGCACCACTACCTCGACCTGCCGATCGACCGAGTCGCCGACCTGCTCGGCATCCCGGTCGGGACGGCCCACTCTCGACTTCATTACGCGATGCGCGGGCTGCGCGCGGCACTCGATGCCGATGAGCGGCATCCGACGCAGGAGGCTGCCCGATGAGCACCGATCGCGACACCACGCGCATCGTTCGGTCGTGGCTGACAACGGACGAGAACGAGTCTGCGGACCGCATCCTCGGCACCGTGCTCGATCGACTCGACACGACCCCACAGCGCCGAGCCACCTGGTGGCTGGCGCGGAGGTTCTCCGATATGCACACGTTCGCGAAGGTCGCGATCGCGGCCGCCGCCGTCGTGGCCCTCTTGCTGGTCGGCATCGTGTTGCTCCCCGGATCCCGACCGAGTGTCGGCGAACCGGATGCGTCCGCTTCTGCGAGCGCTTTGCCATCGGTGCCGCCGACTCCGTCTGAGCCGTCACCGACGCCGGATGCCGCTTTTCCGCCCACGGGAGAGCTTGCGATCGGGACGCACCGCGTGACGCTCAGCGGCGTGCGGGTCATCTTCGACCTCACGACCGACGGCTGGGTTAGCAACGGGTCGTTCGGCATCGACAAGGGCAGGCCCGAGGCTCCGGAGTCAGCCGGGTTCATCTTCTGGTCGCTCTCGGCACCCGACACCGTCTTCGCCGACCCGTGTACGGGCGTGCCGCTCAGCCCTGCGCCGGAACCATCGATTGCCGCACTCGCGGCGGCGGTGGCGAGCCTGCCGGGCACGGAGCTCGTCATTGGTCCGACGGAGGTGACGGTGGGCGGATATCCGGCCCAGCATGTGGCAATCATGGTGCCCGACGACATCGGCTGTGAGCCGAACGAGTTCTACCTGTGGGAGGACACCGACAACCCCGGTCAAGCCCGATACGCCACTGACAAGGGATCGACGATCCACACGTGGATCATTGACGTTGACGGGCGCCTCGTCTGGATCGACGGCGAGACATACGCGGCCTCCGATCCGGCGGCGGAGCGGGAAATCCTGGAGATCATCGGCTCGATCCGTTTCAGGCAAGACCAGGGTCCGGGATAGGCCGGGGTTCAGGCTAGCGCGGGGTCGAGCCGGCCCCAGCCAACGGGCACCAGGGTGCGAGTTTCGATTGACTTCTGCCGCTTCACGCTCATACCTATCAGGCGGGCCAATTAAGGACCGCATCTCGAGGCAGGATCGTGGAGCGGCAGCTGGTGGTACAGGCGCAGCAGGGCGACCAGGACGCCTTCGACCAGCTCGCCTACCACCTGGCGGATCGGCTCTACTCGGTCGCCTACCGCATCCTGCGGAACGGACCCAGCGCCGAGGACGCGACGCAGCAGGCACTGGTCGATGTCTGGCGCCACCTCCCGTCGCTTCGCGACCCTGACCGTTTCGACGCCTGGGCGTATCGGCTGCTGGTGCATGCCGCCTACGCCGAACACCGCCGCCGACGTCGGCAGGCTCCTCCGGGAGCCCTGACCGATGGCGCAACCGACACCGATCCCTACCCATCGGTCCATGATCGGGACCAGCTGGAGCGGGGATTCGCCCGACTGACCGCCGAGCACCGTGCCGTCCTCGTCCTGCAGCACTACCTGGACATGACCCACGACGAGATGGCCGAGGTGCTGGGCGTCCCCGTGGGCACCGTTCGTTCGCGACTGCATGGCGCCCGCGGAGCCATGCGTGCCGCGCTCGAAGCCGATGCCCGGCCGGCGACGGGGGAGTGGTCGGCATGAACGACCGCAGCATCGACCAGCTTCTCGATGCGTGGATGGATCTGGGGCCGACGGTCGCGCCCGCCCGGGTTGCCGAGGCCGCGCGCCACGAGGCCCGCTCCACGCGCCAGACCGCCAGCCTGCGTGGCTGGCCACCGCGGAGGTTTCCCGAGATGAACGCCATGGTCCGACTTGGAGTCGCTGCAGCCATCGTGGCCGCAGCCGCCGTACTCGGCTTCACATATTTCGCCGATCGGAACGTTGGTGACCCCGACCCAACAGATTCGACTCCTTCGCCGGCGGGGCTCTTGAACGAACAGGAGGGCCCGCTCGAGCCGGGATCCGCCTACCTCATCGACGGTGTCCCGGGCATGCGGATCATCGTCACCGCCCCCGAGGGGTGGGTGAAGAACTTCATCTCGGACACCATCTGGACGAGCGGCTCGGTGGCCCACGTCGGATTCGGCACTGTGGACAACCTGCAAGCCAACCCCTGCGTTGCCGCCGAGGGCGAAATGGACCCGCCGGTGGGACCGAGCGTGAGCGACTTTGTCGCTGGGCTGGGCCGGCTGCCCGGCTTGGACGCAACCAGTTCTGAGGTCACAGTCTCAGGATTCCCGGGCACCCACGTGGAGCTCACGGTCACGGATCCGATCGACGGCTGCTACCGGGATGCCGACGGCGGCATCTGGGAGCTTCCCAACGGAGAGTTCGCTCCGCCACCCGGGCCGTTCGCTCGCCACCACTTCTGGGTCGTCGACGTCCAGGGAACGCGCCTCGTGATCTCCGCGGAGATCCGTTCGGCCGGTACCCTGCAGGACCAGGCTGACGTTGACTCGATCATCGAGTCGCTCCACGTCGAGGCAACATCCCCGTAACCGCGCGGAGCCCGGGCACCCGACCGTCGATGCGGTCGGGTGCCGCTGCCTTCGATTTGGCACCATGTACCCATGAGCTTAGCCACCGCACAGGACGCCTTCTTCGCGGGCTTCTTCAGTCACTACCCGACCCACGCCACCGAGGCGGGCAACCACGAGCACGATCTTCTATGGCCTGACCTGACCGATGCGGGCCGAGAGGAGCGCCTTGGCTGGCTGGCCGAGATCCGGCGCACCATCGAGGGTGCCGAGGGACTGACCCGCGACGAGGAGATCGACCGGCGCGTCCTGCTGGGCACCATCGACGAGCTGCGCTTCGAGGAGGAGGACCTCGACGAGCTGTCGTGGAGCCCGATCGTGTACAGCTACCTGCTGGGCGGCGGCCTCTTCGCGCTTCTGTCGCGCGAGTTCGCCCCGCTGGGTGAGCGGCTGGCCAGCGCTGCCGGTCGCATGGAGGGCATCCCGGCGGCGCTCGACGCAGCCATGTCGAATCTCACCTCCGGCCGTGGCAGAGCGGTCAGTGGCTTCCACGTCGAGAAGGCGATCCAGACCATCCCGGGCGTCTCCGACCTGTGCCGCACGGCGGTGGAGATGGCGAAGGACGTCGACGAGTACACGAGTGGACGCGTCGCCGCTGCGGGCGAGACCGCCATAGCGGCGGTCGAGGCGTTCACCGCATGGCTCCGCGACGACCTGCTGCCCAGCGCCGACGGCGACTTCCGCCTCGGCCGAGACCTGTACGAGCGCAAGTTCGCGGCGGTCCTCAAGGCCACGATCAGCCCCGCCGAGCTGGAGCAGCGCGCCGCGAAGGCATACGACGACGTCCGCGGCGAGATGCTGCGGCTCGCCCGCGAGCTGTGGCCGCTCTGGATCGGCGACGAGCCGATGCCCGAGGATCCCGACGCGCTCACGCGCCGGGTGCTCGACGCCATCGCGGTCGACCATCCGAAGGCCGATGAGCTGCTCGACTTCTGCCGCGCCGAGCACGATCGGATCCTCGCCTTCGTCCGCGAGCGCGACCTCATCGGTCTGCCGGACGACCCGCTCCAGATCATCTGGACCCCGCCCTTCCTGCGCGCCTTCGGCGGCGCGATGCTCATCCCGCCGGGGCCGCTGGACAAGGGCCTCGACAGCTTCTTCGCCATCACGCCGCCGCCGGAGTCATGGACCGATGAGCAGGTGGAGTCGATGCTCCGCGAGAACAACGCCCGCTCGCTGAAGGTCCTCACCGTTCACGAAGCGACGCCCGGGCACTACCTGCAGCTGGCCTGGTCGAACCGATGCGAATCCCTGCCGCGCGCGGTCTTCGGCTCCGGCGTCTTCGCCGAGGGCTGGGCCGTGTACGTGACGCAGGTGATGATGGATGCGGGGTACGCCGATTGCGACCCCGCCCTCCTGCTCGCGCACTGGAAGTACTACCTGCGCGCGGTCACCAACGCGCTCATGGACATCCGCATCCACACGGGCTCGATGACCGAGGACGACGCAATGTCGATGATGGTGGACGGCGGCTTCCAGGAGCGATCGGAAGCGTCGGAGAAATGGAATCGAGCACGCCTGTCGTCGACGCAGCTGTGCTCCTACTTCCTCGGCGGCGCGGAGATGACTGAGCTGGAGCACGAGGCCCAACGCCGATCCGGCGATGCCTTCGAGTGGCGGCCCTTCCTCGAGTCGGTGATCAGTCACGGGACGCCGCCGATGCCGATCATCCGCGACATCCTGTACGGCGACTGACCGGCAGCGATGCGCCGGGTGACTCTAACGGCCGGCGGATGGCCTGATATGCCCACCATGTGGGTCGAACCGCCACGCCAGGACGCCGACGGTGGCTGTTGCAGGCATCGGCTGCATCGGTCCGCTGGCCGGTGGCGCTTGGAGTCACCGGGTGCATGCCCGCCGCCGCGCCCGTCCGTGACTCCCGGCCTAGTCGCCCAGCGCCAGCTCCAGCAGCGAGGGCCCGCTCCCGGGCTCGGCGGTGAGCATGCCGCCGAGGTCGACGTGG
Source organism: Candidatus Limnocylindria bacterium (assembly GCA_036380455.1). Lineage (GTDB taxonomy): Bacteria > Chloroflexota > Limnocylindria > QHBO01 > QHBO01 > JACDBZ01. Next base: position 39,154 of record DASVEQ010000035.1, read on the forward strand.
CTCCGGTTCACGAGCAGCGCCACGGTCACGCCCTCCGTCGGCAGGTGGTAGAGGAGCGTGGTGTACGTGTTCAGCAGGCCGGTGTGGCCGTATCCGGGGGCGCCGTCGACCTCCACTTTCTGAACGCCGTAGCCGTAGTCGTGGTCGTTGAGCTCGAGCATCAGCGCACGGCTCGACGGCTCGAGCACCGCTCCCGCGTACAGGGCGTCGCCCCAGCGGGCGAGGTCGGCGGCCGACGCGCTCATCGCGCCCGAGCCCCAGAAGATCGATGTCCAGGCCGGCTCGAGGGGTCCGCCGGGCGTCCTCCCGTCCAGGATGCCGGTCGAGTCGAGGCCCAGAGGAGCGAGGAACCTGCGGGTGAGCTCCTCGGTCAGGGTCGATCCCGTCATGCGCTCGATGACGAGGCCGAGCAGGTAGTAATTGGTGTTCGCGTAGGCCCAGCCCTCCCCGGGCTGGTACCACGGCGCGTGGAGTGTGGCGAGCACCTCGTCCGAGGTCCAGGCGTGCTCCGGATGCTCCTCGAGGCCGATCCGCGTCTCGTCGTTGAACAGGTCCGCGAGGCCGCTGGTGTGGTCGAGGAGCTGGGCAATCGAGATCTCCCGGCTCAGGCTCCCGAGCTCGGGGAGGTGGCGGCGAACGGGATCGTCGAGGCGCAGGCGCCCCTCTTCGACGAGCTGGAGGACGGCGGCCGCCACGAAGGTCTTCGTCACGCTGCCGATCACGAGCGGCGTCCTCGGCGTCAGCGGTGTTCGTCCGTCGCGCGCCCGGCCGCTGCTGCCCGCCCACAGGAGCTCGCCGTCGCGCACGGCCGCGAAGGTGACGCCGTACGCCCCGGCCGCTGAGCGCGCGGCGTCGAGCGCCGACTGGTAGCGCAAGGCTTCGGACGCGACCTCGGCGACGGCCCGTGGCGGTGGGGCGACCAGCTCCAGGACCATGTCGAGGAGCGGCACCACCCGGACCCCCCGCGTCGGCCGCCCGCCGGATTCCGATCCGGCTTCGGCCGCGATCGCCGGTCGGGGCTCGGACGCGTTCAGCGGGGCGAGCGCGAGGGTCGGCGAGAGGAAGGCGAGCGTCGAGAGCAGGACCGATGCGACGGGCGCGCGCAGGCGCGGACGGGTTCTGGGGCGACGGTCCCCCCGGACCGGGATCGCTCGGGCCTGGCTGCGTGCTCGGTTCGTCCGCACATCATGGAGTATCGCGCACTGTCATCACAACCCGCCCGATGGTCCGACAGCCGGCTGCCGGTTGCCGAATGACTCCAAAGTGGTTAACATAGCTAACTAATGACGATCAGCGAGCTGCCGCGCCGCCTCCGCGACGCGATGCCGACCCGGATGCGTTCCGAGCGCCGCCCCGACGGGGCGGCGTCACTGCCGCCCGCCCGCGGCGGCGGGTTCGCTCGCGGCTTCGTGGCCATGCGTCATCCGAACTACCGCCGCTACTGGTTCGGGCAGATCGGCAGCCTCGTCGGCGCCTGGATGCAGTCGGTGGCGCTGCCGTGGCTCGTCCTCCAGCTCGGCGGTTCGCCGCTGCAGCTCGGCCTGGTCATGGCCTTCATGTTCGGCCCCTCGCTGTTCCTCGCGCCGCTCGGGGGCGTCCTCGCCGACCGGGTCGATAAGCGCCGCATGCTGATCGCCGTCAACATCCTCGCCATGGCGCAGGCGGCCACGCTGTTCGTGCTCGCGCTCAGCGGCGTCGTCGAGATCTGGCACGTCTTCCTGCTGGCGCTGGTGGCCGGGTTCGTGAACGCCATCGAGATGCCCCTGCGCCAGGCGTTCGTCGCGGAGCTCGTGCCGCGCGAGGACCTCGTGAATGCCATCGCGCTCAGCTCGACCTCGTTCAACCTGTCGCGCGTCATCGGTCCGGCCGTCGCCGGTGTGACGATCGCCGCGTTCGGGGTCGCCTCGAACTTCGGCGTCAACGCGGTCAGCTACGTGTCGGTTCTCATCGGCCTGTTCCTCATCCGCACCGATGCGCTTCACCGCGCCGAGCGGCCAACGACCTTCCCGTCGATCCGCGCCAGCCTCGGCGAGGGGTTGCGCTTCGCGCGTGCCACGCCGACGGTGCTATGGCCGCTCGTCCTGCTGGGCGGGATCGCGGCCCTGGCGATGAATTTCCAGACGCTCCTGCCGTTGTTCAGCCGCAACACCCTGGGCCTCGACTCGGGCGGCTATGGCGCCCTGTTCGCGACGATGGGCGCCGGGTCGCTGCTCGGTTCGCTGACCCTCGCCTTCGCGACCAGCCAGCGGCCGCTGCTGCGGCTCATCCTGGGCGGTGCGGCGGCGTTCCTGGCGCTCGCGTTCGCGCTCGGCTTCGTGCGGATGCCGCTCTTCGCCTTCCTGCTCGTGGCCGGCATCGGATTCGCCTCCATGCTGATGATCAACACGATCAACGTCACGATCCAGAACTCGGTCCCGGACGCGATGCGCGGGCGCGTGATGTCCCTGTACGTGACCGTGTTCGCCGGTTCCGCACCGCTCGGCGGGCTCCTGGCCGGCTCGATGGCCGAGGCATGGGGCGCGCCGGTGGCCTTCAGCGTGGGCGCCGCGCTGGCCAGCGCAGTCCTGCTGCTCGTCGCCTGGCGGCTGCGGAGCGTCCGCATGCCGGAGGCGGGCGCTTCGGCGCCGGCCAGGCCCCAGGTCGTTCGCGAGGCCGCACGCGAGGCGGCATGACGCGCCCGCGCGAGGTCGTTAGCATGGGCAATCTCTCGGAGAGCTGAGCCGTGGCTGCCAACCATTCCGGGTCGCGCCCCGACCAACCGCGTCCGCTCCCGCTCGACGCCCCGCAGGGCGGACTGAAGCGCGGGTTCGCCGCGCTCGGCATCCGGAACTACCGCCTCTACTGGCTGGGCCAGGTCGTGAGCCTCATCGGCACCTGGATGCAGCAGGTGAGCCTGCCGTGGCTCGTGCTGGCGCTCGGCGGATCGCCGATCCAGCTCGGCTTCGTCGCCGTCCTCCAGTTCGGCCCGGCGATGGTGCTGGCGCCGTTCGGCGGGGTCGTGGCCGATCGGATCGACAAGCGACACGCGTTGATGGCGACGCAGGTGGCCGCATCGGCGCAGGCGTTCATCCTGTTCCTGCTCACCGCCACGGGCGTCGTCGAGATCTGGATGGTCATGACCATGGCCCTGTGGCTCGGCGTCGTGAACGCCGTCGACATGCCGCTCCGACAGGCGATCGCCGCGGACCTCGTGCCACGACACGTGCTGACGAACGCGATCGCCCTCAACTCGATGGCCTTCAACTCCGCGCGCGTCGTGGGTCCCGCGCTGGCGGGCGTGATCATCGCCGTCGGCAGCCAGGTGACGGGATCCTCCACGGCCGGCGTGGCGGTCAACCTGGCCTTGAACACGCTCACCTACTCCGCGGTCCTGGTCGGGCTGTGGCGCATGAACCCGCGTGAGATCCGCCAACACGAGCGGCCGGAGCGCCACCCGCCCGTGCTCGAGAGCCTGCGAGAGGGCATCGGTTACTCCGTGCGCACGCCCCTCGTGCTCTGGTCGCTCGTGCTGCTGGCCGGGATCGCCGCCTTCGGATTCAACTTCCAGATCCTGCTTCCCGTCTTCGCCACCGGCGTGCTCCAGCTCGGCGCCGACGGGTATGGCGCCCTGTTCGCGGCGCTCGGCGTCGGGTCCCTGGCGGGCTCGCTGACACTCGCCTTCATGCGGCAGCGCCGCGCGATCCCGCTGATGTTCGTCGGCGGCGTCGCGTTCTCCCTGCTGCTCGTGGGCATCGGGCTGTCGCGCACGGTGTGGGTCGTCGCCCCGCTGGTGATCGGCGCCGGCTACGCGAGCATGCTGATGATCAACACGATCAATGCGACCGTCCAGGCCAACGTCACCGATGCGCTGCGCGGCAGGGTGATGTCGCTGTACGTCACCGTCTTCGCGGGATCCGCGCCGCTCGGTGGCCTGTTCGCCGGAGCCGTGGCCGAGGCGTGGGGCTCGCCGGCCGCCTTCCTGGTCGGCGCGGCGCTGTCGGCTGCGACCCTGGTCGTCGTGGCGCTCGGCCTGCGCGGTGCCCGAGGGCGGGGCCCGCTCGGGGTCACCACCATCGACAGTTCGTCGCGGCGGCCGGGGAGCCGCAGCTCGCCCGAGCCGCGACCGGCGTCAGCGCCGCGCTGAATGCTCGGGGAGCAGGACCTGGAGCTCCTCCAGGGCGGCGGCCACGGCCGCGCGACGCTCCTCGGGAAGCGGCTCCAACAGCTCGTGCGCAGCGGCCAGCAGGTCGCGGCGCATCGCCCGTGCACGCCGGCGCCCGGTCGGCGTCAGCTCGAGCAGGACGGCGCGACGGTCGCGGGCATCGGCATGTCGTTCCACCAGGCCGGCGTCGACGAGAGCCGATGCGAGCCGCGTGACGACCGGCGCGGTCACCATGAGGCGGCGCGCCACTTCGGCCTGCGGCTGGGGCCCCATGGTGTCGATCATGCGCAGCACGTTGTACTGCTGGTACGTGAGCTCGCTCCACGTGCGGCGGCGTCGGGCGTGGGCGACGAGGTGCCGCATCACGGGCGCCACGGTGGCGACCAGGCTGGCCTCGAGGCTGGGCGCCTCGCGGCTGCCGTTCTTCGACGTCGCCCCCGCGGAACGTGCGGCTGAGGTGGGCATCGCCGGTGGATCGTAACAGCCCTCCGGCGCGGGCCGGGCTGACCCTCGCCCTGCTGTCGGTGGCGCACGCGGCGATCCACGCGCAATCGGCGCTCATGCCGCTCGTCTACCCGCTCGTCATCGTCGAGTTCGCGCTCGACCCCGGCGATATCGGCACGTTCATCGCCATCACCACCGCGGTCGGCGGCACGATGCAGCTGGCCTATGGCTTTCTCACCCGCTATGTCGCGCGCCCAGCGCTCCTGGCGGGCGGGCAGCTGCTGTTCGGCGCCGGCCTGCTGGTCGGCGGGCTCTCGCAGTCGATGGCGCAGCTGCTGGCCTCGATCAGCCTCGCGCGCATCGGCGCCAGCCCGCAGCACCCGGTCGGGAACGCGCTGCTCTCCGACCTCTACCCGCCTGAGCGCCGCGGGTTCGCCATCAGCGCCCACATCAGCGGCGGCAACGTCGGGACGATCCTCGTTCCGTTCGTCGGCGGCGCGCTGCTCATCGCCCTCGGTTGGCAGGCCACGATCGCGCTGTTCGGGATCCCCGCCCTGGTCATCGGCATCCTGCTGGCCAGCTTCGTGCGCGAGGATCACGCGGCCTACCGCCGGCGCGCGCGGGACTCCGGTTCGGTGCGCTCCCACCTCCGCCAGGTACTGGGCCGCGGCGACCTGCGGCTCATCCTGGCGGCCTCGCTCGTGGCCGCCGGCGGCCGCGGCCTCGACATCGTGGCGGTGTTCATGGTGCTCTACCTGGCGGGGCCGCTCGGCTTCGACGACGCCACCGTTGGGCTCCTGTACGCGCTGCTGCTCGTCGGCGCCGTGGTCGGACCGATCCTGGCGGGCACGCTCTCCGACCGGATCGGTCGGCGCCGGACGCTGGTGGCGTACTACCTGCTCTCGGCGGCCGGCATCCTGGCCTTCGTGGCAGCCGGGGCCAACCTGTTCCTCCTCGTCCCGCTGCTGCTGCCGTTCGGCACGGCCGTCTTCAGCGAGTCGCCGGTGCTCCAGGCCTACCTCGCCGACCGGGCCACTGGGCCGATGCGCGACGTCGCGTTCGCGGTGTACTTCACGTTCGCCTTCGGGATCGGGGCGTTCTGGGCGTTCGTCATCGGCCAGGTGGCCGCCACCTTGGGCTACCCGGTGGCATTCGGGGTGATGGCCGCGTCGTACGTGGCGGCAGCGGTGCTGCTGGTGGCCGTGCGGAATGGTGGTGGCCTGCCCGGCTCAAGCTCAACACGATGAGGGCAGTGCGCAGGCCGCCTGGTGCGGGCGCGAAGCCCGCGTCGCTCCGCTGGCGGCATGGCCGCACCGTAGTGAGGCGGCGCGGCCTCAGCAGACGGGCACGCCCTCGCAGATCTCGTCCACCCGCCGATCGAGGGCGGTGACGCGCGCCAGCACGTCGTCGATGCGGTCGAGGATCTCGTCCGCGGACGATCCGCCGGCCGGCTGGCCGGCATCGGACTCGAAGCCCCCGTCCGCGCCGGTGGCGATCAGCCAGTCGCGGATGCCGGATTCCAGCTCCGCCAGCTCGCGCCGCAGGTCGTCGGGCGCGACGGTCTCGAGTGTGTCGACCCGCGACTTCAGCGCCCCGACCTCGTCACGTGCCTGGCGGAGCTCGTCGCGGAGGCTCATCGACTGGAGCAGGACGAGGACGAGCACCGCGGCGGTGGCGATGCCCAGGACGATGAGGATCGGACCGATCGGTGAGCGCATCCCTCTTGTTGGTCAGCAAGTGTCGGGCCGCGAGATCAGCTGGCGACGACGCCCGCCTGCACGAGGGCACCCGCGAGCCCGAACAGTGCCGCGGAACCGATGCGGATCACGCGCGGCGACAGCCGAGCGCCGAGCCGCCGGCCGACCGCGACCGCCACTCACGGCCGAGCTGGCACCTTCGGTCGCGCGTGCTGCAACGAGCGGTTGACCCGTGGGGCGGGTCTACGGACGCCGGAGCGGTCCGCATGGCCGACCTCCGGCGTCGCCTGACCCGCACATGCGAGTGACTTGCACCAGAGGTCGGCGTCCGGCATCCGTTGACCCGCGGCACGGGTGACCGGCCGCGGATCCCACGTGCCTTTCGCGCCCGCCGCGACCCGACGCCGGTCGCGGATTGCGCGGGTCCCTCGCCACGGGCCCTAGAATCGGCGAATGACGACCGAAGATCGCACCGACGCCGCGACGATCGAGAACCTGCTGAGCGAGGAGCGGACCTTTCCGCCCCCACCGGCGTTCGTCGCCAACGCCCTGCTGGGCGATCCCGGCATCCACGAGCGCGCCGCGACGGAGGAGGGCTTCCGCGCCTACTGGACGGAGGAGGGGAACCGCCTCGATTGGATGGAGCCGTGGAGCGAGCTCTACACCTGGGAGCCGCCGTACGCCCAGTGGTATCTCGGCGGCAAGCTCAACGTCAGCGTCAACTGCCTGGATCGTCACGTCGCGAACGGCCTCGGGGAGCGCGTCGCCTACTTCTGGGAGGGTGAGCCGGGGGACACGCGCACGATCACCTACGCCGAGCTGCTCGACGAGGTCTGCCGCTTCACGAATGCCCTGCGCGATCTCGGCGTGAAGAAGGGCGACAAGGTCGCCATCTACATGCCGATGATCCCGGAGCTGCCGGTGGCCATGCTCGCCTGCACCCGGATCGGCGCCGTGCACAGCGTCGTCTTCGGCGGCTTCAGCGCCGATGCCCTGGCGGGGCGCATCGACGACGCCAGCTGCACCGTCGTCATCACCGCCGACGGCGGGTACCGGAAGGGCGCCACGGTCCCGCTGAAGCACAACGCGGACGACGCGATCGCGCGGACCTCGTCGATCGAGCACTGCGTCGTGGTCCGCCGCACCGGCGACGAGGTCGGCTGGACCGAGGGCCGGGACCACTGGTACCACGACCTCGTCGAAGGCCGGCCGACGATGGCAGACCCCGAGCCGATGGACTCCGAGGACCTCCTCTACCTGCTGTACACCTCGGGGACGACAGCGAAGCCGAAGGGGATCATGCACACGACCGGCGGCTATCTCGCCGGGGTGGCCGCCACCCATCGGTCCATCTTCGACATCCACGCCGACACCGACGTCTACTGGTGCATGGCCGACATCGGCTGGGTGACCGGCCATTCGTACATCGTCTACGGACCGCTGGCGAATGCCACGACCGGGATCATCTACGAGGGCGCCATCGACTTTCCGGAGAAGGACCGATGGGCGCAGATCGCGGCGAAGTACCGCGCCACGATCCTCTACACCGCCCCGACCGCCATCCGAGCGCTGATGAAGTACGGACACGACGAGTTCGCCGATGACGACCTGAGCTCGCTGCGGCTGCTCGGCAGCGTTGGTGAGCCGATCAATCCCGAGGCGTGGGCCTGGTACTGGAAGTACATTGGTGGCGAGCGCTGCCCGGTGGTCGACACCTGGTGGCAGACCGAGACCGGGATGATCATGATCACGCCGCTGCCCGGCATCACGACCCTGAAGCCGGGTTCGGCCACCTTCCCCTTCCCGGGCGTCCTGGCGGACGTGGTGGACGAGGCGGGCAGCAGCGTCCCGCTGGGCTCCGGCGGCTACCTCGTGCTCGAGCGGCCCTGGCCGGCGATGCTGCGCGGCATCTACGGCGATCCCGAGCGCTACGAGCAGACGTACTGGAGCCGCTACCCGGGACGTTACTTCCCCGGCGACGGCTGCAAGCGCGACACCGAGGGCTACTACTGGCTGCTCGGCCGAGTCGACGACGTGATGAACGTCTCCGGGCACCGGATCTCGACCACCGAGGTCGAGTCGGCGCTCGTCTCCCACCCCTCGGTGGCCGAGGCGGCCGTGGTCGGCCGCAGCGATCCGCTCACCGGTCAGGCGATCTTCAGCTACGTGATCCTGCGGGCGGGCTTCGAGGCCTCCGACGGCCTCGGCGCGGAGCTGCGCGAGCACGTGGCGGAGATGATTGGCAAGTTCGCGCGCCCGAAGCAGATCCTCTTCACCCCGGACCTGCCCAAGACGCGCTCCGGCAAGATCATGCGCCGCCTGCTGCGCGACATCGCCGAGCAGCGAGACCTGGGTGATGTGACGACGCTCGCCGATGCGAACGTCGTCAGCACCATCCGCGACCAGTCCGGCCGCGGCGAGGACTGACCACCGCCGCCGCCCCGCGGCCGGGCGTCACCCGCAGGGGGCGTCCGGCCACGCGTACGCCGAGCGGTTCGTGTCGCTGGCGAACGCGTCCACCGAGACGTTGATCGGCTCCTCGAGCGGGAATCGTCCGCTCTGGTAGTCGGCCGCGGCCAGCTTGATCCACGCTTCCGGACCGCCGGAGGCCGGCGACAGCTTCAGGCTGTCCTGGTTGTACACGTGCACGACGCTGCATTGCCGGGTGCTGGCCGACCGGCTCACGTCGATGGCATCCCCGCGCTGGGTCACGTTGACGTTGAGACAGCCGCTGGTGCCGTCGTTGGCCAGCATGCTCACGATGGTCGCGATGTTCGTGGACATCCGGTTGTCTGCAGGCCCGCCCACCAGGAGGGTCGGGTGCACGACGGTGGGCTCCATGACCTGCGACCCCAGTGGGGTGTCGCCGTCTTCGGTGGGCTCGAGCCGGTAGAGCGGACCGTCCCTGGTGGCGCGTCCGCAGGCGCTCACCGCGAGCTCTGTGCTCAGCTCGGGCCGGCCGTCGGATCCAAGGCGGGCGGTGAAGCACATCTGGTCGCCCATGCCGCGCAACAGCTCGGCTCCGCCGAGGGTGGCGTCGTGGAAGGCCGACGCCGGCAGCGCGAAATCACCCACGCGGAGCACCTCGTTCGGCGTCGCCACGCCGCTCTCGACGGTGAACACCGCGCGGCGGACCTGTCCGCATTCGCTGATCGTCGGATCCCGGGCGATGGTCTCGAGGGCGGGAGCGGCCTCCGCGCCGCTGGACGCCCACCCGGTCGCGCCACCGAGCGAGACGACGCGGTACCAGTTTTCGCCGTCGACGGCGGCCGGGCCTTCGGCCACGTGGACGATCGCCCCGCGGACGAGCCGATACACCGGTGTCTCGCTCGCATCGGGAGCGTCGCGGATCTCGATCTCGTCCAGCGCGACCGTCGCCCAGCCTGCGACGGCGACCTGTGCCGGCGGGCCGGCGGGTGTCGGCTCGGGGGTCGGGTCGGGCGAGGCCGCTGGATCCGGGCTCGGGTCGGAAGGAGCCGCGGAGGCCTCTGTGGCGGAAGGAGTCGCCGACGGCAGCAGCGAGGCGACGGCGGCGCCGTTGTCGTCACGCGCGAGCACCGAGAAGCCGATGAAGCCGACGAGCGCCAGGATGCCGAGGCCCATTGCCCCCAGCAGGACGACCTGCCGATCCAGCGTGCGGCGCCCGGCCGGACCCGGGGAGAAATCGCTCTCCGGGGTCGGGCGCGACCGCATGGGGGCGTGTGGCGCCGGTCGGTCTGCCGCCTCGCGGCGAGCCTCGGGCATTCCGGCGCCGGCATCGTCGACGTCGGGCTTGGAGAAGATCGACGGTCGGTCCTGGTCGTTGCGGTCCATGGGCGAATCCTCCGATTCGGCACGCTCGGTGGCGCCGAACACGGACATCCTGCGCCTGCACCCCTGCGGGAGGACTGCGGAGATGGGACGCATGACCAACGGAGGCTGTGGCACGGGGAACGGGGGGCGGAGCTCGTCCGGCGGGAAATCCCGGGCCAGCGGCCGGTCGTGAGCGGCTTGCCGGGGGGTGTACATTCAGCGTGCTGCTCGTCCGAGCGAGGTGACGGAGGATTCCGATGAGCCGGCGTGCCCTGAGCCTGATCCTGCTGTCGGCGTTGCTGCTCAGCCTCGCCCTGCCGACGGCGGTGGCGGCGGCCGATCCGCCGCTGCCGAGGTCGATGGCCGCTGTCGGCGACTCGATCACCCAGGCGGCCAGCACGGGTGGGACCCTCGGCGCCGACTATCCGCAGAACTCGTGGTCGACGGGCACGAGCTCGACGGTGAACAGCCACTACCTGCGGCTGCTCGCGGCCAGCGCGCCGATCAGCGGCCAGAACCACAATCGCTCCGTGAGCGGCGCGATGATGGTCGATCTCGATGGCCAGATGGCGAACGTGGTCACGCTCCAGCCGGACTACGTCACCGTGCTCATGGGCGGCAACGACCTGTGCACCGACACGGTCGCCCAGATGACGTCGGTGACGAACTTCCGGTCGCAGTTCGAAACGGCCATGAACCGGCTCATCGGCGGCACGACCACGACCGTCGTCTACGTCGTCAGCATCCCGGACGTGTACCAGCTCTGGAACCTGTTCAAGAACAACTTCTGGGCACGCTTCATCTGGTCGAGCGCCGACATCTGCCAGTCGCTGTTGGCGAACCCGACCTCCACCCAGGCCGCCGACGTGCAGCGTCGTGCGCAGGTGCGTCAGCGGAACATCGACTTCAATACCCAGCTGGCCGAGGTCTGCATGTCGTACGACCGCTGCCTGTGGGACGGGAACGCCGTGTTCGGGACGGCCTTCACCTCGAGCGACGTCTCGGGCGACTACTTCCACCCCTCGGTGACGGGCCAGGCGAAGCTCGCGGCCGTCTCGTGGGCGGCCGGGTACAGCTGGGCGGCGACACCGCCGCCGAACCAGCCACCCAGCGCCGACTTCACGTTCGGCTGTCTCGAGCTGACCTGCACGTTCACCGATGGCTCGTCCGACGACGCCGGGATCGCGACTCGAACCTGGCAGTTCGGCGACGCCGCAGGGTCAACCGCGACGAACCCGACGCACACGTACGCCGCCGCCGGCACCTACTCCGTCACCCTCACCGTGACCGACGAGGAGTCGCTGAGCGACTCGGTGACCAAGTCCGTGACCGTGGCGAGCGAGCCCGAACCTCCTCCGGCCGAGTACGTGATCGTCGAGTCGCTCACGTCGTCGAGCGAGAGCACCGGAAAGAACACCTGGCGGGCCTCGGTGACGGTCTTGGTCACCGGCCCCGACGGGCGCGGGGTGCCCGACGCGGTCGTCACGACCACCTGGTCGGCGGGCGCCGGCGACACCTGTACGACCGGCTCCCTGGGCACCTGCACCGTCCTCAGCGACAACCTCAACAAGCGCAAGGTGGGGTCGGTGACGCTCACCGTGACCGATGTCAGCCACGCGACGTATGAGTACATTGACCCAGACCCGCTTCCCTCCGTGATCGTGGCGCGCCCCGCCTGAGCCGGAGCGCTGCACCCGGGGGCGACGGCTAGAATCGGTCGATGGCGCAGACGACGATCGGGGAGCCCACCGAGGCGGCCGCCGAGTACCTGATGACGATCCGCTACATGCACGGCGAGGGGCAGCCCGTGATCGCCGCTCGCCTGGCGGAGCGGCTCGGCGTGAGCGCGGCAACGGTGAGCGAGATGATCACGCGTCTCGTTCGCGAGGGCCTCCTGCTCGTCGACGGCGATACCCGGCAGCTCAACCTCACCGATGCCGGCCGCACCGCGGCCGAGCGCACGTTCCGCCGGCACGCACTGTCGGAGTGGCTGCTGACCGAGGTCATCGGCCTCGGCTGGGCGGACGCAGACGAGGAGGCGCACCACCTTCAGCATGCGCTCAGCGATCGCGTGACCGACAGGATCGACGATCTGCTCGGACGGCCGCCGACCTGCCCGCACGGGAACCCGATTCCACGGGATGGTCACACGCCCGAGCGCCCCGCCGGCGTGCCGCTGTCGTCGGCCCGCGCCGGCACGGACGTGACGATCCTGCGGGTGACCGAGGAGGCCGAAGAAGACGCGCGGCTGCTCACCTTCCTCCAGGTGAACGGCGTGCGTCCCGGCCACATCTTCGACGTCGTGGAGGTGGCGGAGCACATCGGGACGATGACGCTTCGTCGAGTCGCCGGGGGAGCGAACGATGGCGCGCAGGTCACCATCGGCCTCAGCGCCGCGGCCAAGCTCAGAGTGCTCGAGGGCCGTGCCGATCAGAGGCTGTTCCACCGCGTTCCGGAGCGTGCCCGGCTCGCGGCGGCTGGCTGAGCCTTCCTGCTAGGATTCGCCGAGCATGGTTCGAGATCGAAGCCGGCGTGCCGTCATCGCTGCCGTCGTCACCGTCCTCTGGCTGGCGTACATGGCCATCGGCCTGCCGGTCATCGATGCTGCGGCGCCGACCGTCGGTGGCGAAGGCCCCGAGGGCACGGCCGCCTTCGTGGGACTGCTGTTCGGGGTCGTCACCGTCGGTCTCATCATGTGGGCGGCCTCCGACTGAGCCTGTCCCTGGGCAGCGGGGAAGCGCCCCTCAGGTGCTCGAGAGGTCGTGATCGGAAGCCTTCGCTATGATTCGCCGGTGAGCCGTGCACCCAGCGGGCTCCGCGTATGAGCGGTCCATGGGACCGGCCGACCCCGGATCCGGATGCGGACTGGCCCACGGAGGACCTCGAGCCCTCTCGGCAGCCTGACCCGCAGCAGTCCGAGGGCGACGCGTGGGCCTCCGCTCCCGGAGATCTCTGGCCGGACTCGTCGCCCGACGCCGCGCCGGCCTGGGGCGACTGGTCAGCACCCGCGCAACCTGACGAATACGTCGTCGACGAGCCTCAGCCCACGCTGAGCGATCCGTGGGCTGAGTCCTGGACCGACGAGGCTCCCGATCCGTTCGCCCCGTCCGGTGAGCCGCGGCTCGACGACCGCCGTGAGGCGGTGCCGGCGGCGCCGATCGAGGAGCCCACGGTTCCAATCGACCGTGCGCCGCCCGAGCCGGAAGCCCCATGGCGTCCCGCGGCGCCGTCGGAGGACGAGGCGCCCGAGGCCGATGCCCCGATCGCCGAGACGGACACCGCACGCTGGATGCCCCCCGAGGAGCCTGCCCCGCCGGCCATCGAGCCGTGGGCCGTCGACACGGATCCATGGGGTTCCGCCGCGCCCGTCGAGCCGGCGATCGACGAAGCGCCCGTCGACACGGCGGCGGTCGACGAGGGGACCTCCGATGTCGCGGCACCGCCGGATGAGCCGGCGGTGGCCGAGGCACTCCCGGAGGAGCCGGATGCCGGCGAGCCGATCGCGCCCGCGCCGCGAACCGCTCCCTCGTGGCTGCCCGATTGGCTCGCGGAGCCGCTTCCGGAAGCCGAGCCCGAGCCCGAACCAGGGCCGGATCTCGAGCCGGAGCCGGAACCCGAACCGGAGCCGGAACCCGAACCGGAGCCGGAACCCGGGCCGGATCTCGAGCCGGAGCCAGAACCCGAACCGGAGCTCGAGCCTGAGCCCGAACCGGAACCCGAACCGGAGCCGGAACCCGAACCGGAGCCGGAACCCGAACCGGAGCCGGAACCCGAACCGGAGCTGGAACCCGAACCGGAGCCGGAACCCGAGCCCGAACCCGAACCCGAACCGGAGCCGGAACCGGAGCCCGAGCCGGAGCCTGTTGTCGCCGACGACGCGGCGCCCGTCGCGAGCTGGCGGCGGTTCGTACCGTGGCCAGCCTCAGCCGTACCCACCGTGCCGGACGCGGAGCCTGGGGCCGAGGCGGAACCCGAGCCGGAGCCCGAGCCTGAACTGGAACCGGAGCCGCAACCCGAGCGAGAACCGGAGCCGGAGCCCGAGCCAGAACCGGATCCCGAAACCGGGTCTGCGTGGGACAACGATGAGCTGTGGCCAACACCAGCTCCACCGGACGTCGCGGAGTCCGAATCCGTGGCCGACGCGCCGTGGCCTCCCATCTCTCCGTGGGCCACGCCGACCGCCGAGGTCGACGAGATCGAAACCCAGCCGGGGACAGCCGGACCGCACCCGGGGACGGAGGCCCCCGAGTCGACACAGGTGTTCCCAACCTCCTGGTCGCCGGCACCGCCACCCGCCGTCGATGAACGTCGCGTCCTCGAGCCGGTGGAGGGCGAGGCGCGGACGCGGCTGGCGATCCCGGACGCTGACCTCGACGAACAGGGGGAGCCGGAACCGTCCACCGCCGAGCAGGCAGTGCCGTGGCTCATCGGCTTCATCCTGCTGCTGGCGGGAATGGTGATCGTGCTGTTGGCGCTGATCTTCGCCGGAGACGAGTCGCTGGGGGCCGGGGGGCCGGGCGCATCGGCGTCCGAACCGGCGGTGGCCTCCCCGACCGTGGCGGCAACGACGCCGCCGACGCCGGAGCCGAGCAACACGGACGATCCCGACGGCAGCGCATCGCCGTCGGAGGCGGCAGTGCCCGCACCCGAGTTCGGGCCGCTCGAGATGGTCTACCAGGGTCGGGCGGCGGCGCTCGCGCCGATCTACCTGCTGCGCCACGACTTCACGACCGAGGACGAGCCTTTCACGATGGCCCAGGATCCCAGCCTCGACGTGCGACGTTTCGCCTGGGCGCCGGACGGCACGGTGGGCGCCGGGCTGCTCGCCGACATCCTCGTCTCGATCGAGGAGGGCGAGGACAAGCGACGGCTCGGCGACGAGATCGTCACCATCACCTTCGGCAAGAACGCTTCCACGGTGTACGCGGTGCGGATCACGGAGGATGGGGCGAATGACGTCGCGACGGTCCTCGCGATCGACTTCGCGTCCGGCGAGACGGACGAGCTGGCGAGCATCAACTATCCACGTCCGGAGATCGCGGCGGAGGCCGCGTTGGCCGAAGCGCAGTTCGCCGATGACGGCGGCGCGGTGCGCCTGTACTGGATGCGCTCCGGCTCGCTGCGCCTCTGGGCGCTCGGCGGCGGCACGTGGGACATCGACCCGGCGAGCGGCGCGGTGACGGACCTGGAGGAGGCCGTGCCCGCCCTATGGGCGCCCGACGGCCGCCAGCGGATCTCGATGAGCGAGGACGGCGGCACGACCACCATCACGGTAGTCGACGCCGACGACGAGACGCTGGCCACCACGACCGCCGACGGGCTGGTGAGCCACATCCGATGGTCGCCGGACGGCGAGCGCGTCGTGTTCACGCTCGGTCGATCGGCATCGGGCGGCGGCATTCTCCAGGACCTCTTCCTCTGGGACCTCGGCAAAGAACCGCCGATGCAGCTGACCTCGACCGGCGCCGCCTTCGGCGCCGAGTGGCTCGGCGCGTCCGCGCGCTGGCAGGACTGAGTCCGATGCCCGACATCGTGAACCCCATCGGCGTAGAGCTCGACGAGACCGCGCGTCGCATGCGCATCCGCTGGGACGACGGCCACCTCGGGGACTGGTCGTGGCTGACCCTCCGCCGCGCGTGTCCGTGCGCGCTCTGCTCGGGCGAGGGGAGCCTGCCGGGCATCGTGACGCTGGAGACGGCCTTCACCGAGGAGCAGACCCGGATGAACGAGGTGCGCTGGATCGGCCGATACGCCCTTGCGCCGATCTGGGCGGACGGCCACGACACCGGCCTGTTCACGTATACGAAGCTCCGCGAGCTGTGCGAGTGCCCGGAGCACGCCTGACCTTCCGGGACGGCTTCACGCTGGCGCTGGGAGGCGGCGGGGCACGCGGCTGGGCCCACATCGGCGTGGCGCGCGCGCTCCAGGCCCAGGGGATGCGGCCGACGCGGATCGTCGGCACGAGCATGGGCGCGATCATCGGCGCCGGCATGGCGGCCGGCCACTCGCCGGAGGAGATGGAGGCCGTCGCGCGGAGAACGTCGGTGTACCGCCACATGCGCCGGGGCCGGCTTGCCCTGTTCGATGCCCACGAGCTGCTGGTGCGGACGGCGGCCGCGCTCGGGAACCCGCGCATCGAGGAGCTGCCACACCCGCTCGGAGTGACCACCTATGACCTCGTCGCCGGTCGACCGGCGCTCATCACCAGCGGGCCGCTGGTCGAGGCGCTCGAGAAGAGCATCGCGGTGCCGTTCTTCCTTCCGCCGAAGCGCGACGCGGCGGGCGTGTGGTGTGACGCCGGACCCTGGGAGGGGGTGCCGGTCACGCTCGCGCGCGTATGGGCGCCCGACCAGCCGGTGATCGGGGTCCTGGCCGACATCCCGAAGCCGGCGTTCCTTGCCAGCCGGATGGGCGCGGCCACGCTGCGCCGAGCGTCGGCCAGGCTGGCGCCCCGCGATGGAGGCGAGCGGCTCACCGCTCGTCGCTACCTGTCGCTGCTGACGGCGCGCTGGGCCGAGCCGGTCGTCGTCGAACCGCCCGACCTGCTCATCGCGCCGCGCCTGCGCTGGATGAACGCGCTCCAGTTCGGCAACATCGGGCGGGCGATCGCGATCGGGGAGCGCGACGCGTTGGCCGCGCTGGCGACCATCGGCGCGCCCCGACCGATCCGTAGCGAGGTGACTCCTGGTGCCTGAGGCCCACGGCGGCGTCCTGTTCGTGCACGCGCATCCCGACGACGAGTCGATGGCCACCGGCGGCACGATCGCCCGGCTCGTGGCCGAGGGCACGCGCGTCGACCTCGTCACCTGCACCGATGGCGCCGAGGGCGAGATCCACGACCCCACCCTGGACCCCGAGGAGGCGCGCCCGCGGCTGGCCGCCATCCGCGTGGACGAGCTCGCCTGCTCGGTCGCGGCGCTCGGCGGCGGCGCCATCCACCAGCACCTCCTCGGATACCGGGATTCGGGGATGATGGGCACCGATTCCAATTCGCACCCCGACTGTTTCTGGCAGGCCGACGTCGAGGCCGCGACGCGCCGGCTCATCGAGGTCGTCCGGGCCGCGCGCCCCTCCGCGATCGTGAGCTACGACGAGAACGGCAACTACGGGCATCCCGACCACATCAACGCCGCCCGGATCGCCCGGGAGGCGTACCGCTGGTCGCAGGGGACGGACTGGGCCGTGAGCCGCTTCTACGAGGTGGCCTTCCACCGCGATGCCTGGTTCGGTCTGATGACGGAGATGAAGGCGCGGGGCATTCCGCTGCCGTGGGACATGGACGCCGTCACCGACGCGACTCCGGCCGATGAGCTGAACCCGACCAACGCCGCCGCCCTCGGCCAGGTGGCGGAGTCGCTCGACGAGGGCGCCGCCACCTCCTGGGAAGAGAGCTTCGGCCGCGCCGACGAGGAGGTCACCACACGGGTCGACGTGTCCGGCCACCGTGCGGTCAAACGGGCGAGCATGGACTGTCACAAGACCCAGCGGCAGGACCTCGGTTGGCTGCTCGACCTTCCCGCCGACCTCGCCGATCGCGCCATCGAGACGGAGTACTACGTCCTCCGCTGGCTCGCCGGCGAGGAGGTGCCAGCGTCGCACCGGGAGACGTGGCTCCTGTAGGGCTCGCGACTCGGACAACGCTCCCATGGCGGCATATTCTCCGAGTCGAGAGACTCCGACTCGGATAACGGCCGCCTGGCGGCACGATATGTGGCAGATCCGTGCGCTCCACACGTCCGCCACGCCCGCATGGACCCGTCTTCGGCACCATCGGCCACGTAATGGTCACGGAGCGGCACGTTATCCGAGTCCAGCCCGTGCGGCGGCCCAGCGCACCCCGATCCTGGAGGGGCCGGAGCGGTACCATGCGCCGGCATGTCGAACCGCACCCTGAACCTCACCGACGACCTGCTCGCCTATGTCCGCCGGCACGGGGTCCGCGAGCCCGCCGTCCTCGAGCGGCTGCGCGAGGACACCGCCCGGATGCCGATGGCGCAGATGCAGATCGCGCCGGAGCAGGGCGCCTTCATGGCGCTCCTCGTCAAGCTCACCGGGGCGACCCGCATCCTCGAGATCGGCACGTTCACCGGTTACAGCTCGACCGCCATGGCGCTCGTGCTGCCGCCGGACGGCCGCATCACCTGCCTGGACGTGAGCCGCGAGTGGACCGATCGCGCGCAGGAGGCATGGCGTGACGCCGGCGTGGCCGATCGCGTGGATCTTCGCATCGGCCCTGCCATCGAGAGCCTGCGCGAGCTCGAGGACGATGCGTTCGACCTCGCCTTCATCGACGCGGACAAGAACTCGTACGACGCCTACTACGAGGGCTGCCTGAGAGTCGTTCGGCCGGGCGGCCTGATCCTCATCGACAACGTCCTCCAGGCTGGCCGGGTGGCCGAGGCAGGCGCCGATGACGCGAACGTCGCCGCCATTCGCGCCCTGAACGAGAAGATCGCCGTCGACGATCGGGTCGACATGACCATCCTGCCGGTGGCCGACGGCCTGACGATGGCCCGCGTCCGCTAGCCGCCGGATGTCGCTGGAGACCCCGACGCCGAGACAGCCGTCGGAATCGGAGCTCGCCGCCGTCGCGCCCCACCGCCCCTCGCTGTGGCGTCAGCGCGACTTCATGAAGCTGTGGACCGGCCAGACGATCAGCCAGTTCGGCGACGAGATCACCCTCCTGGCGCTTCCGTTTCTGGCCATCGTGGACCTCGGCGCCGATGCGTTCGAAATGGGCATCCTCGGGGTCGTCCGCTTCCTGCCATGGATCGCCTTCACGCTGCCCGCCGGGGTGTGGGTCGATCGGATGCGGCGGCGGCCGATTCTCATCGGCGCCGATCTCGCCCGCGCCGCTGTCCTGGCCTCGATCCCGCTCGCCTTCCTCGGAGGCTGGCTGACGCTGGTCCAGGTCTATCTCGTCGCCTTCCTGGCGGGGACGTTGGAGGTCTTCTTCGACGTCGCCTACCAGTCCTACCTGCCGAGCATCGTCCAGCGCGACGAGCTCGTCGAGGGCAACTCGAAGCTCGAGCTCTCGCGCGCGGGATCCTCGGTCGTCGGTCCCACGGTCGCCGGATTTCTCGTCGAGCTGGTGCGGGCTCCGTTCGCGATCGCCTTCGACGCGATCAGCTACCTCGGCGCGGCGCTGTTCATCGGCCTGATCCACCGTCCCGAGCCCGTGCCTGCGAAGCACGACCCCGCGGACGGCAGGCGGCCGACCATGTGGCAGGAGGCACGCGCGGGCCTGACCTACGTTCGTGACAGTCCGTACCTGCGCAACATCGCGGCATGCACCGGCTCAGCCAATCTGTTCGCGAACATCGGCGGGGTCGTCACGCTGCTCTACCTCGTGCGGGAGCTGGAGCTGAGCGCGGGCACCATCGGCCTCATCTTCGCCATCGGCAACATCGGCGTCGTCATCGGCGCACTCACCGGCGGACGAGTGGCCAGGGCGATGGGGATCGGTCCGACCATCGTCGTCGCGGCCATGCTGAGCGGGGTGGCGCTCGCGTTCGTGCCGCTCGCGCCGCGCGACGATCCGTTCTGGTTCCTCGTGATCGGCGGGATCATCGGCGGCTGGAGCGTCGTGACCTACAACGTGAACCAGGTCGGATTGCGGCAGGCGATCACGCCGCACAACATGCTGGGACGGATGAACGCCACGATGCGCCTGATCGTGTGGGGAACGATCCCGATCGGATCGCTGGCCGGCGGCATTCTCGGGACCGCCATCGGCTTCCAGTCGGTCCTGTGGATCTCCGCCGCCGGTGCCTTCCTCGCCTTCCTGCCGGTCTTCCTCTCGCCCGTGCGAACCCTGCGCGAGATCCCGGCGCAGGCCGAATGACGCTCATCTCGTCGCCGATGCGGTGCTCGGCGCGGTCCGAGGAGCTCGGCGAGCCGATGATCGGCAGCGTCGATCAGCGTGTTCGCTGGCTGCTCGTCGAGGACCGCAGCGCGTGGGGCGAGAAGGCCGTGCGCGAGGTGCTGGGCGCAGGCCTCGAGGCCGCGGCGAAGGAGCGCGGGATGCGGCTCCTGCTCATTCGCCGCCGGGAGGGCGACCCGGCCGCCGATGCGGTCCGTCGCGCGTTCCTCGTCGACACCGAGGCGGGCGCGATGGCCGTTCGTTCCGTGTCGTCGCTCGACGAGCTGCCCGCCCTCCTGGACCTGCCGGTGGCCGACTTTGGCGCTCCGCTGTCAGATCCGATCCTCCTCGTCTGCACGAACGGCAAGCGCGACGCCTGCTGCGCCCTGCGCGGGCGGGCGCTGGTCACCGCGCTGGCTGCTGACCATGGCGAGCGAACCTGGGAGTGCACCCACCTCGGCGGTCACCGCTTCGCGGGCAACCTCGTCTGCCTTCCCCACGGGATTGTCTACGGCCGGGTGAGCCCGGCGGATGGGCCTCGCCTGGCCGATGCGTACCTAGAGGGTCGGCTGGATCCCGCGTTGCTGCGCGGACGATCCGCGTGGCCTGTACCGGCGCAGGTGGCCGAGCAGGCACTCCGCCAGTCACGCAGCCTGTTCGGGCTGGATGACGTGGCACTGGTGGACGTCGCCGTCGCCGGGGACGACGCGAGCGTCGTTCTTGCGGCTGTCGGCCGGATCCATCACTACGACCTTGTCGCGGAACGGGGTGATCCCCGTCCGATCAGCTGTCGGGCCGACGAGTCGGAGAGCCCCGAGCACTGGCGGGTCGATGATGCCCCCGCCCGTTGACCCGCGCCACGAGTCAATGGCCGCCTGAGGCGCGGCTCAGACGCGATCCACCCGTGAGTGCGGGTCATCCGATGCCGGAGCGGGGCCCTCCGGGTGCTCCGGCAGCCGGAGACCCGTTGGCCGGGTCAACGGCGCGGGACCTGCGCGTCCAGTTCCTGAAACAGGGTGAGCTGGAGTCCCGCCGGGGCGGCGAGGCGCGCGTTCAGCGACCTCCACGGCGTCTCGGTCGGCGGTGCGATGAGCTCGGCGCCGGCGTCGACGAGGCGCCGGGTGCCCACGGCCGCATCGGCGACCTCGAAGGCGACCCGCAGGCGGGGTGCGACCTGGCGGCCGACCTCGACCTCGTCGATGTACCGCTTCTGAGCCGGATTCGCCAGCTCGAGGGTCGCGCGGCCGGCGTCGAGGATCGTGACCTGCGCACCGTCGGGGCCGGCGATGGCCAGCTCCTCGGGTAGTCCGAGGACGTCGCGGTAGAAGCGCACGGCCTCGTCGTAGTCCTCCGCCTCCACGACGAGGCGCATCTGCAGCACACCCATGCCGCGAGAATAGGCCGATGAACGATCCGATCGCGCGGTTCATCGACGGGATCGGCGAGGAGCTCCGACCCGGCGCCCCTCCGACCCCGTGACCATGCCGGCCGACCTGCTGCGGGAGGCGGCCGGGCGCTGGGGCACGCCGCTGTACATCACCGACCTCGACGAGGCGGCGGGCCATGCGCGTGCCTGGCAGGGGTCGCGGGCCGGCGTGCTCGTGGCGTACGCCGTCAAGGCGAACGCGGACCCCGCCCTCCTCCGCCGGCTGGCGAGCGACGGCATCGGCTTCGAGGTCGTCGGCCCGGTCGAGCTGGCGCTGGCGCTGCGGGCAGGGGCGACGCCGGAACGGATCGTCGTCAACGGCGTCGGCCAAACCGATGCCGACCTCCGCGACGCGCTCGCCACCGGCGCCCTCGTGAACGCCGAGTCGCTCGGCGCGCTCCACGCGCTGGTGGCGGCTGGACCGGGTCGCATCGGGCTCCGCCTGAACCCGGCGCTCGAGGCGGCCACCCACCCCCACCTCGCGACCGGGTCGGAGCTCTCGAAGTTCGGGATCGCCCTCGAGGAGCTGCCGCAAGCCGTGGCCCGGGCCCGGGGCGCGGGCAGGACGATCTCCTCGATCGGCGCCCACATCGGCTCCGACATCGGTGACCTCGCGCTGTTCGTGCGTCTGGCGGCGCTCCTCGGCAGGCTCGCCGGCGACCTGGGCGTCGAGCGCATCGACCTGGGCGGGGGCTTTGCCGGCGATCCCACGCGATATGCCGAGGCGATCCGGCCCTACCTCCCGGACCGACTCGGAGTGATCGTCGAGCCGGGCCGGGCCATCGTGGCGGAGGCCGGCTGGCTGATCGCCCGCGTCGTGCGCGTCCAGGCGCGCGGCCACCTCGTCGCCGATGCCGGGATGACCGAGCTGCTGCGACCGATGCTGTACGGCGCCCGGCACCCCGTGAGCCTGCTCGAGCCCGGCGCTGACGTCCCGGTCCGCCGGTGGACGCTGGCAGGACCGATCTGCGAGGCGGGCGATCTCCTGGCCGAGAACGTGGACCTCGGCGCCCGGAGCGGCGAAGGCGCGCTGCTGGCCATCGGGGAGGTGGGCGCCTATGGCCTGGCCATGGCCTCGAGCTACAACGGTCGGCTGCGTCCGGCGCAGGCCGTGATCGAACGTGGCGAGATCCGGCTCAGTCGGCGGCGAGAGACGCTCGAGGACGTTCTGGCACGGGACATCTGAGCGTCAGTCGACCGGAGCGAACCCGTGGCCGCCCATGATCCGCCAGCGCAGGCCGTCGTGGGTGAGGCGGTACAGCGCCGGCGTCGGCATGGACATGTGGAAGTCGAACCCGACGCCCGGCTCGAGCGCCTGGAGGATGAGGCTGATGAGGTTGCCGTGGCTGCCGAGCACGAGGCGGCCGCCGTCCGGGTGCCGGACGCGCAGCAGGTCGAGCGTGGCGACGGCCCGCCGCTGGGCCTCACGTCCCGACTCTCCGCCGGGCATCGAGAAGTCGGCGTCCGTCCACGCGCGCTCCAGCGATTCGCGCCAGCCGTCGTGCTGCTCCGCCGACAGGCGCCGCTCCCGGAGATCGTCGAGCAGCTGGACGCCCAAGCGACGCCGCTCCGCCAGGATGGTCACCATCTCGACGGATCGCGCGTACGGCGAGGAGTAGATCGCGGTGATCTCCCAGCCGTCGAGCTCCGCGGCCAGCTCGAGAGCCGCCGAACGACCGGCAGGAGTGAGCGGGCGGTCGTCATCGGCGATGTCGGGCGTGCCGAACGGCATCGGCTCGGCATGCCGGACCAGAAGGACGTCGAGGGCGGCGAGCGACGAGGTCACGCCGGGCGAACGGGATCGCCGACGCCGATCTCCCCGTCCGACAGGATGCTGGCTCGCAGCCCGGCCCGATGGGCCAGCTCGCGAAGGACCGGCCGGCCGATGGATCCCTCCAGCGTGCTGCACGGCTCGCACAGCCGCTCGCCGCGACAGCGCACCTCCCCGACCGTGAACTCCCGACCGACGAGCGAATTCACGTCGATGCCGCGCACCGTGATGTTGCGTCGCGTGCTCCCCGGCTCGAGCCCGAGCTCGTCGAGCACCTCGCCGGCCACCAGCGTCAGCTCGCGGTCGCCCGCCGGGTGGTCGGACCAGGTGCCGCGCTCGGAGGCGTAGCGGTCGCCCTCGATCCCGACTCCGGCCTGGAGCCGGGCTCGCTCGAGCGCCGTCATCGGGCCGCCCGCCCGATCGGTGATGTGGATCGCTTCGACACGGCCGTCCAAGGTGGCGAGTCTAGCGCGGCGCGGGGGCGGGATCGACCCGTCGTGGATGCCGAGCTCTACTCGCCCCCGGACGCCAGGCCCGCGAAGTACGCCGTCACGATGGCCTCCCCATGGGCCGCGAAGAAGTGATCGATGCCCTTCCCGTCCGCGGCCTTTCCGCCATCCGCGAAGGCCCGGCCGTTCGCGCCGATGAGGTCCCTGGTGAAGATCGTGACCTCGGCGGGCACGCCCATCTCGAGCGCGGCCTCGAAGGCGACCTCCGCCTGTTCCGCGGTCAGCGCCGTGTCGACGCCGGGGATGCCAAAGAAGTGAATGATCGTGAAGAGCTCGGCGACCGATTCCGTCGACCAGTTGGCCGAGTGACTCGCCCCGGCGTTGCCCTGCGTGGACCGCGAGGCGTTATAGCACTCGTGGGCCAGGGTGGCACCGGCGGTGACGGCGATGAGCGAGACGGCCAGCACCGTGGCCCGTGCGACGCGCGTGATCATGGACTCGAGGTCCTCCCCACATGATTGGCGGTGGCGGCGGAGGGCACCCGCCGCACGGTGACGGCTCCAGCCTGCGGGGTCGTCCCGGCTGACGACCACGGCCCGACGCCCCGGGATCGGCTACGTCGTTCAGCCGATGCGCTGGCACACCGGACCTGCTCAGACCACCCCGTTGCCCACCGCTCGCTGCGGCCGATGTAATCCCGGGCCGCCCCCCGCGTTCTGTCGTCGCACTCATCGCGCCCGTATCGACAACGTGGAGGAATTCGATGTCCGTCTCCGAGAAGAAGCCGCGAAGCGCGACGCGCCTCGCCGCCGCTGGCCCCGGCGCGCTCACCGCCGTCCTGCTGGTCGGGGCGGTGGCGTTCGGAGCGTCCAGCCTGCGCGGGCCATCGGCCGCCAGCCCGGATCCGAAGCCGGCCGGCGACCAGGTTGCCGAGCTGCTGCCTGCGCCAAAGCACGACGGGAAGCCGTACCCCGACCAGGCCGACCCCAAGCCGACCGCCAGACCGACCGACAAGCCGAAGCCGACCGAGAAGCCGAAGCCGACCGAGAAGCCCAAGGAAGAGCCGACGGAGGAG
>DASVEQ010000036.1:0-33720 GCA_036380455.1 Candidatus Limnocylindria bacterium
AGCTCGTACATTGCCTCGACGATGGCCGCCGGCGGATACCGATACCGCAGCGCCAGGACGTTGACGATTTCCAGCCAGAAGATCGGTGGCACGAGAAGCCCTTGACCCTCGGCAATCCCACGCGCGAGGTGTGATCGAACCGTCTCGTACCCCGGTTCCCGGCGCAGGAGCATGAGCGCGGCCGAAGCGTCGACGACGATCCCCTTCATCCGGCGTCCCCGTGGCCGCTCTCACGCTCATCGCGCACCAGGCGCTCGGCGGTGGGGAGGTTCGCCGCCACCGGATCGCCCGCGGCCATGCGTTTCGCGAAGGCATCCAGCCGATCGAGGGCGGCAAGCGCACGCGCCCTGGCCTGGTCCGGCGACTCGCGCAGGCGGAGGGCAGCTTCGTACGGGATCAGCACGGCGAGCGGCCGGCGGTCACGCTCGACGAGGATGTGCTCGCCCGCCGAAGCGAGATCCAGCAGCTCGCCCATCCTGCGACGGAGCTCCATCGCCGAGATGGTTCTCATAGTCGATCATCATGGTCGGTCCATAGATCCTGTCAAGGGCCGGCGTGGCTGCAGGCCTCCGCGGCCTGAGACGCCGATGGCGACTCGTGGCAGATCGGCTGTCGCGACCCAAAGAGGGAGTCTCGCCGGCAACGAGCGAACTGTCACCGGATATAGCACAAACGCTATAACGGCTGACAGGACGGGCTGCCGCCTCGAAAATGACGCCACTGCGCCGCCGTGGCGACGCAGCGCAGCCGGTCGCTGGTCCGCTGGTCCGCTGGTGGCTGTAACGCTCACTTCCTGGCCAAAGTGGCTCGGCGCGGGGAGGAACGGACAAGCTCGCGGCCCATGTTGGCCGGCGCTGGTCGTCGGTCTCTTCGGAGTCATGCTTCCCATCAGGGCTTGTCTTGGCGTCCGGTCGAGAACTGTCATCGAATATATCGTTAGTGATATAACCGGTGACAGCGGACGTCCGCGGCCCAGGAGCCGTCGTTGGACCGCG
This sequence comes from Candidatus Limnocylindria bacterium, assembly GCA_036380455.1. GTDB lineage: Bacteria > Chloroflexota > Limnocylindria > QHBO01 > QHBO01 > JACDBZ01. The sequence continues at coordinate 996 of DASVEQ010000036.1, forward strand.
ACCACGCTCCTCGAGGGCCCCGAGCGGGTAGCACCAATGCACTACTGACGGGTCCCCCGCTCGTGCCTAGACTTCGGTGCATGGATCCGAGCCAGCTGCTCCTCGCGCAGACGCTCTCGCTGAGCGGGCTGCTGGGCGCGTCCGGCGCCTACGCGGGAGTGGTGCGACGCCGTCAGGAGCGTCGGATCGAAATGCAGGCCAGCGCCGATGCCAGCCAGGCAGCCGTCGAGCGCGTGGACCGCACCATGGCCCTGGCGCGTCTGCGCCGCACCTTCACTCCGAGCGTCTACCAGGACCGCGCCACAACAGATCGCCGGCGACGCACTCCGTAGGATCCACCGTCCGCCCCGGCGCCGCAGAACGAAGCGTGGCGCCGGCGAGCTTCGCCGACTGGCCGAAACGATGGTCCCACCCGTGGGTGATTGTCGCCGGGCTGGACCGGGCGGAGCATGTCCGCCATCGCCGAGCGGTCAACGATCGGCGTCACCGAGCACGTCGTCCCGGTCGCCTCAGCACCATTTCGGCCGGGGCGCGGGAGGGCACACCCATGGCGGCCATCAACTACCGCAAGAACATCGACTGCCTGACGACCGATGAGCTCCAAGAGCTCCGCGAGGCGCTGGCGGAGATGTACACGCTCCCGGCCACGAACCCGAACAGCTTCGCCAGACAGGCGACCTTCCACGGCGGGCCGCCGATCGCGTACTGCCGGCACGGAGCTCCTGGGTTCTTCACCTGGCACCGCGCCGAGATGAAGGCCTTCGAGGACGCGCTCCAGGCGGTCGGCTGCAAGGTGATGCTCCCGTTCTGGGACTGGTCGTCCGGGCCATCGACGGGGATCCCCGCGGCCTGCCGCGATGCGACCTATGTCAACCGTGCGGGCGCTACGGTGCCGAACCCGCTCTACGCAGGACCGCGGAATGGCGGCGGCTGGACGAACCGATCGGCCGCGATCAACTCGGTGAGCTTCAGCGACCTGGCGACCAGCGTCCAGGCGGCGCTGAGCGAGCCGACCTTCTCCTCCTTCCAGAGCCTGATCAACGGTCCGCACGGCAGCGTCCACGTCCGGGTCAGCGGCGACATGTGCTGCGTGCCGACCGCCTCGTACGACCCGATCTTCTATCTCCACCACGCGAACGTCGACCGCATCTGGGCGCGGTGGCAGACCACCCATCCCGGCCCGCTGCCCGCGGCCGAGGCGGATTGGCAGCTGCCCCCCTTCAACCGGCCGGTCAGCACCGAATGGCAGCGCGGATCGGACGTCCTCTCGACCGATGCGCTCGGCTATCGGTATCGGACGTTCTGCTTCTACCTGCCGCCGATCCGCATCTGGGAGGTGATCGCGATCCCCTGGCTGCCGGAGGTCCGCGAGCGCTTCACGACGGCACGACTGGTCGTGCGGTCCGAGCGGATGCAGGAGGAGGCGGTCGAGGTCCGGGTGTTCCTCAATCAGCCACGCGCCAGTGCGCGGACGAAGACGATCGGGAACCCGGCGTTTGCCGGAGCCTTCGGCTTCATCGGTCACGGCAGCGAGGCGGAGACCGGTTCGCTGCACTGCGCGGAGTGCGCCCTCGTCGGCCATACCCATGAGCATGCGCGCCACGCCCGCGGGGCGGCCGCAGCGCCGCATGGCCACGACGAAGGTTCCCACGATCACGGCGACGGCAACGGACCGGGTGCGGTGAGTGCCGAGCGCTTCGACGTGGAGCTCGATCTCTCGGCGAACCTTCGGGCGCTCGTCGCCGAGGACGACGAGGTCGCGCTCAAGCTGGTGGCGGTCGACGCCGACGGAAACGAGGTCTCCGCCGAGAACTTCCACGCCGACGAGATCGAGCTCGCCATCGAGTGAGGACCCTCGCCGGCGGCGAGGAGCATGCCGGCGTCGTTCCCGGCGCGCGCGGGGCGGGTTCCGTCCGAGCCAGCCGCGGCGTGTCAGCGAATATGTCGTTACTGATATAACCGGTGACAGCGCCGGCAGCCCCCCCCGACAGAGAGCCGGGCTGGTACGGGCTGGCAGCGGCCCGCCTTCGTCCGCGTCAGTCGCAGACTGTCAACGAATATCGCGTTAGTGATATATCCGCTGACAGTGGCGGAAGCCCATGGCAAACCCTCCGGCGGTGATCGTCGATCACCTCCGCAACGACCCTCGCGCGGTCGCGCTGCCGTTGCCGCGACCATAGCCCCGCCCGGGACAGTTACCTAGCCCCTCCCGCGCCCGACTGGTCTCGTCAGGGGGCTCAGTCGCGAAACTGTCAGCCGTTATCGCGTTAGTGATATCACCGCTGACGCGCGCGGACCCGCGCCCCGGTAGCGCCGCTGCGCCCCGGCATCGCGCCGACGCGCCGAGCAGGGCGACGCTCTTGCCCGTGCCAGCTTGCCGACCGTCAGCGATGATCGCGTAAGTGATAGATCGATCTGGTGACAGGGCCGGGAGCCGCGCGGCAAGGAGCCGCCCTCGGCGCCTGACCGGCGACCTGTCGCATCGGTCAGCCATTTCCCGCGTCTGCGGCGAGAAGCTCCCCCGGGTAGGGCCGGTTGACCCGCGGCGTACGCTGCACGCCGAGCGAGCGATTGCCGAGATCCTCGCCGGCTGATGGCCATCGGAGGTGGCGCCGTGCGGCAACCCATGACACCGCGGCAGGTGAGCTGGCTCCACCTGGGTCTTGCGCTGCTCGTCCTCGGCTTCGGGGCCGTCTTCGCCGCCCTGGCCACGGGGATCCTGTTGCCAATCGAAGACGGTCGCGGCGGCGGCGCTGAGAGTGGCGTCCCGGGCACGCGTCTCATGGCCGGCGGCGTGGCTGCCCTCGCGCTGTTCATGAGCGTGTATCTGGCCGCCACCGGCCTGCGCGGGCGCCAGCCCGGCGCAGAGGACGAGCGCGGGCGCATCGCCGAGGGCTGGTCGGTCGCCGATGGCGGCTCGGTCACCATCTATCGGCAGGCGATCGGTCGTGGGCTTGTGAATCTCGGCGGCGCGGTCGCCGTCTCCCTAATGATCCTCGGCTTCCTGGTCGGAGGGATGCTGTCGGGCATCATCGGCCTGGTGGCGATCGCGGGGGTGATGGGGCTGCTGATCGTGCCGTTCACCGTCAAGGGCATCATCCAGTTCCTCTTCGACCCGGTGGTGCTGGAGCTCGGGCGCGTTGGGATCCGGGTTCGCGGCCACCGGCGGGTGCCATGGGCAGACGTGAAGGCGCTGCGCATCGAGGAGCAGTCCGCGAGTCGGAGGCGCCGCACGCAGCCCGCGGCGGAGAGCGGCCCGTCGGGGCGGCGACTGGGCGTTGCCCTCCGGCACGACCCGGGCGGCTTCAGCCTGCTGTCGGCAATGTCGGGCGGGGCGTACGGCCGTATCGGCATCACGGAAGTGGAGCTGCCGGTCCGCATCGAGGAGGTGCTGGAGCGGGCGCGTGCCTACCACCCCGAGCTTGAGGTGGAGGGGAGCTCGACGGCGACTGCGCCGGCCGCGACGCCGGCCGCACAGGCCTTCGAACCGGAGCGCGCGGACAGCGAGCCGGTGCGCTGGCAGGGCGCCACGATCGTGCCGGCGCTCGTGCGCCGCCGGCTGCTGGATGCGGCCCTCAGCCTTCCGGCGCAGCTCGCCAGCCTGGTGGGAATCGCGATCGTGCTGGCATCGTCGGGCGCGGGCGATGCCCTGCCGCTCGTGCTGGGGGCCTTCGGCGTCGTCCTGGCCGGCGTCCACGTCGTGAACTCTGGGATCGGGACGGCCCGCGCGGCGCGCGCCGCCGCCGAGCGACGCTACACACTGACCGCCTCCTTCCTGGTCACCGAGAGCGGCGAGCAGCGGCACGAACGGCGCCTGTCCGGACTGCCTCCCCTCGTCCTGTCGATGGAGCGTGGCGGCATCGGCACGATCTCCTACCAGCTGCCGCGCCCGGCCATCCCCGACTGGGTCCGCCGCCTGTCGGTCCTGCCCCAGCAGCGGACGGACGTTCTGCTGGAGTCGATCCCCGATGCCGAGCGTGTCTTCGAGATGCTCCGATCCGGCGCGCCCGCGCCCGCGTCCGCCGTCGGGGCCGCTGCTCGACCGGTCCTCCCCGCCGCCGATGCATCGGGCCCGAGCGAACCGCTGCTCCTGCCGGCCCGGCCATGGACGCTGCAGCGCCTGGGCGCATGGATTCCCTGGTGGTTCGGCCTGCCGTTCTTCCTGGCCGGGCTCTTTACGATCTTCCTGGGCATCACGTCGCCGAGGTCGGGGCCGGTCCTCGTCCCGCTGCTGTTCGGGGCGGTCTTCGCCGCGATCGGCGGATGGATCCTGTGGAGTGGGCTGGCGGTCGTGCTCACCCATCGGCGCCTCGCCGCCTCGGGGACCGTCGTGATGGCGCGGGTCATCGGCCTCGCCGATGCGAATGCCGAGACCAATGGTGAGGACCTCTGGGTCGTTCGCTACGAGTACGACGCGGGCGGCACGACGCTGAGCGCGGACAGCCCACCGATGTCGGCCGGTCGGGCCATGCGTTGGGCGGAGGGCGACCGGGTGCGCGTCGCCTACGATCCGTCACGTCCGGAGGACAGCATCTGGCTGGGCGGCGGTCCGCACGGGGGCTAAGGCTGGAGGTCCGTCCCCGACGCCAGCACCCGCACCGACTTGCGGGTGATTCGGATGGTCGCCCAGGCGGTGTTGTTGCTCTCGTTGGCCTCAACGAATTCGGCGTGGTGGTCGGCCTTCACGGTCACCAGGTAATCACCGTTCGGCAGCCCGCTGATGTCGATGTACTGGAAGGCGATCGACGATGGGTATTCGTCGCCCCAGCCGACCGAGAGACCCATCGGGACGGTGCCGGCGGGCGTGAGCTCGCAGGCGGACGTCGTGCTCGGGTGGTAGTAGGCGTTCGCAGCCGAGCCGTATCGGTAATTGTCCCAGAAGCAGAATCCGGTCTTGGCCCCGCGGCCCAGGACGTTGCCGGGGGTGCTGATGCGGGCGATGGTGAACTCCTGGAGGTCGCGCACGTGCCAGTGGTTGTGCCCATCACCGGCGTGGAACATCGTCGCCGGCGTGGTGACTGTCGTGCGCCCACCGGTCGCCGTCTCGACGAGCTGGACGACCTCGCCGATGGTGCCGCCATCCACCGGGCCCCGACCCTCCACTTCGAAGACGCCCGGGCCGACGTTCACGATCACCGAGTCGAAGCGCAGCCATCGGACGCCGCGTGGGCGCGACTGGATGCTGAAGTCCTTGGGTGCCAGCATCCCCAGGTCCGGCAGACGTTCGGTGCCGTCGAGTGCGACGGTGATCGGCGGAGCGATCAGGCTGGTCCCGCCCACGGCCATTGCCAGGAGGAAGGTGAGCGGAGGGCGGGGTCGCATCGGTAGTCCCCCGTGATGGTGGTGTGGGCCGATGAGCAGCGGCCGCAGTCTGCTCCGCGCCGGTGCCGCCCGTCAATGGCCTCGGGATGGGCCCGGCGCGTCTGTGCGCCGCTCAGTACCCAAGGGACGATGCGCCCTGCCGCTCGAAGTCGGGCCGGTTGCGAGTGACGACGGTGGCATGAAGTCCGCGCGCGACCGCCGCGATGAGCGCATCACCGAGCCCCAGCCTGCCGCCTGACCGATGCCGCTCCAGGCGCGCCGTCCCGGCATCGCGAGCGGCCGCCGGATCGGTCGCGACGTAGTCGAGCACCCGCGTCGACTGCCTTCACGGGGCAGCCGCGCACTGTCAGCGAATCACGCGTTAGTGATATATCCGGTGACAGCCCTGGAAGTCGGACGGCAACGGGCCGCCACTCACGCTTCGCGGCGGGCGACACGCCGCGAACGCTGGAGCTCAGGGGCAGTCTGGCGTCGTCCAGACGGCCAGCTCGATGAGGTGGATCACGTCATCCCGGTCGTTGCGGATGATGAGGCCGGCCTCCACCGTCTGACCGATCGGCAGCAGCTCCTCATCGTCGAAAACGTATTCGGGCGTGAAGGACCAGTCACCGCCGCCCACGGTCACGGTCAGGGTGCCATCGTCAGCCAGCAGCACGGTCTCGCAGATCGCCATCGACAGGTTCAGGTAGACATCGTTCGAGTCTGAGGCGATCTCGAGGCACACCGGCACGTCGACGACGTCGGCAACCTCGAGCAGTGGGTACGAGTTCACGTCGAGCATGCGGTCGGAGATGGTCACGCCGGAGATCGTCGGCTCGCCGTACCGCGGCGGCATCGTGGGACCGGGCTCGCTCGGCGCCGGGGTCGGGAGCGGCTCAAGGCGCTGCGTGACGACATCGCCACAGATCTCCAGGTTGCCGGTGACGACGATGCCCGGCAGGTCAACCTCAAGGCAGGACGTGACGCCCGACGCTCCATCGGCCCGGGCGGCGACCCGAAGGATCGCCATCGGCATCTGCTCACCGTACGTGTCCTCCCACGGGTCATCGGCGCGCACGCCATTGACCGAGACGATCCCCGCGTCATCGATCGTGATCTCGTCGCATCCCGCCGTCGATGGCGCGGTCGACAGGGGTTGTGGCGTCGGGACGGCAGTGGCCACGGCGGTGGCCGTTGGCGACGGCGTCAGCGTGGGCGTCGGCGTGGGCGTCGGCGTGGGCTCGGTCGGAGTCGCAAGGGCGGTGGCCGTCGGCTCCGGGGTTGGCGTGGCGTCTGCGGCGGATGCGGAGGCCTCCACCGTGACATCGGTGGTTGCGGCCGCGGCCTGTCCAAGGTCCTCGCCACGCAGCGCGTTGACTGCCAGGCTGAATCCGACGCCGACCGCCAATGCACCGATGGCGCCGGCGGCTGCCACGGCCGTTCGCCCCCGCGACCGGGTGGCGGACGACCAGGCTGCTCGGATTCGATCGATGACAGACATGCCGACACCCTACGGTCGCGCCACTGCGGTCGGACTGCGGCTCAGGGCAGGTCACCATGGTCGGTCGCGAAGGTGAAGGTGTCGCCTCGTTCGAGCGTGGGCGAACGCGCGTGCCGCCGCTCCCGCAGAGCCTGTGACAGCACATCCCTGGTGGCTACCGATCCGTTCATCGAATATATCACTAACGCGATATTCGTTGACAGCTTCGCGAGCCCGGCCTCGAGCAGCGGCCCGGCCTCGAGCAGCGGCCCGGCCCCGAGGAGCGGCGCCGTCCGCAACCACCCATGGACTTCCCCACCACGGGGGACGATACTGCCGGCAATCGAGTGGGGATCCCGAGCGTCGTGCCCATCCTGAGGGTCGTCCACCGCGACACGGTTCGCCCGCGGCGGCTGTCGTGACGCGCGCGGGGGACAAGTCCGGGCGTCCGAGTGCCATCCGCACCTTCCTGATCGCTGACATTCGCGGGTACACCGCCTTCACCGATCAGCAGGGCGACGAAGCGGCCTCGCGCCTGGCGACCACGTTTGCGCAGATCGTCGCCGAGGCCATGGAGGCCTGGGGCGGCCAGCTGGTCGAGCTCCGCGGCGACGAGGCCCTCTGCACCTTCGACTCCCCGCGTGCGGCGCTCCGCTGCGCCATGGAGCTCCAGCAGATGTTCGCCGAAGAAGCCGCCGCATCCCCCGACCTTCCGCTGCGCGTCGGGATGGGGCTGGATGTCGGCGAGGCGGTGCCGGTCGGAGACGGCTACCGCGGCGCGGCCCTCAACCTCGCGGCACGGCTGTGCTCGGGGGCGGGGGCCGGCGAGATCCGAGCGACGCAGAACCTCGCCCACGTTGCCGGGCCGATCCCCGGCCTCACCTACGAGCCCCAGGGCAATGAGCAGCTCAAGGGCGTGGCGGCGGACGTCGCCATCGTGAGGGTTCGTGGAATGGACGAGGACGCCACGACGCCCAGCCCGGGCACCGTGCGCCGGGGGGGCCGCTCCGCCGAGCCGCTCCCGGCGGAGCTGGAGTCTGCTGTCCCGCTGGTCGGGCGTGGCGGGGACCTGCTCTGGCTGCGCTGGCACTGGCGGCGGGCGCGCCACGGCCATGGCGGCGTCGTGGAGATCGTCGGTCCGCAGGGCATCGGCAAGACGCGGCTGGTCTCCGAGCTCGCGCGGCTGGCCCATGCCGAGGGGGCTGTCGTGCGCCTGGATCCGGAGCGCGACGACGGAGCCCACCCGATGGTCGCCGTTCTCGAGGACATCGACCAGGGGCCTGCCGCGGCGGCGGAGGACGTCGACGCACTCGAAGCCCGGATCGCGAACTCATCGGTCCTGGCGGTCCTGACGCGACGGGACCCGGACACGGAGGTCCGCCGGCCACGACGAGTCCTGGAGCCGATGACCGAGGCTGACGTGGGGGCCGTCGCGGCTCTGTACGCGAGGGACGCCGCCGAACCCGCGCCCGCGCGCCGAATCCTGGAGGAGAGCGGTGGCATTCCCCTCGCCGTGCACCGGCTCGCAAGCCAATGGGCACGGATGGCGGCGATGCACAGGATGGGCGTGTCCGCCCGGCGCACCTCGCGCGAGCGGCGTGGCCTTCGCGAGGCGGAGGAGGAGCTCATCGGTCACTACGCGGCGCTCGAGCAGACGCGCGAACGCTCCCGGCGGTACGCCAGCGACGAGGAAGGCGCGGCACCCACGGGACCTGGAATCTGCCCGTACAAAGGGCTCGCCGCCTACGAGGCCGCCGACGCCGACTACTACTTCGGCCGCGAGCAGCTCATCGGCGAGCTCGTCGCGCGGGTCGTCGGCAGCTCGTTCGTGGGCCTCGTCGGGGCATCCGGCAGCGGGAAGTCGTCCGTCCTCAGCGCCGGCCTCCTGCCTGCCCTGGCCAACGGGGTGCTACCCAGCAGCGGCGAGTGGATCCAGGTGCCGATGCGCCCCGGCATGCAGCCGCGGCGTTCGTTCGCCGATGCGCTGCGGCGCAGCTCGCCGGCGCGTGAGCTCGACGACGCCGATGCGGACGCGCTGCTCGAGCGGGTAACGAGCGGCATGGCCCCGGCACAGCGGCTCCTCATCGTGATCGACCAGTTCGAGGAGGTCTTCGCCGCCGACGAGTCCGAGTGCGAGCGGTTCATCGACCTCATCACCGCGAGCCGCCCCTCGGTGAAGGTGGTGCTCGCCGTGCGCGCGGACCAGTACGAGCGCTGCGCCCAGTACCCCCAGCTGGCCCGGCTGCTGGCCGCAGACCAGGTCCTCGTCGGGCCGCTCCGCAGCGAGGAGGTCGCGGCGATCGCGCGCCACCCCGCGGAACGCGTCGGTCTGCAGGTGGAGCCGGAGCTGGTGGAGGCGCTGATCGCGGACCTCGGCACCGAGCCTGGCGCCATGCCGCTCCTGTCGACGGCGCTGCTGGAGCTGTGGGAGGCCCGGGACGCGGGCCGCCTGACGCTTGCGGCGTATCGGGACACCGGGGGCGTGCGGGGTGCCGTGGCACGCCTCGCGGAGTCCGCGTACGCGCGCCTCGAGCCCGGGGAGCAGGACGCCGCGCGGTCACTGTTCATGCGGCTCGTCGGCGAGGGCAGCGAGCCCGACAGCATCGTGCGGCGGCGGCTCGCGATGGCCGAGATCGACACGATCAACGATCCCGGGGTCGGCCTCGTCGTGGAGAAGCTCACCACCGGCCGCCTCCTCACCCGCGACGAGGGCACGGTCGAGGTCGCCCATGAGGCGCTGATCCGGGAATGGCCGCGCCTGCGCGAGTGGATCGAGGCCGATGCCGCCGGGCGCCAGATCCGTCTGCACCTCATCGAGTCCGCCCGGACCTGGGACGCCGGCGGCCGGGGCGAAGAGGACCTGTACCGCGGCGCACGTCTGGCCACCGCGCTCGAATGGTCGGCGGAGCACGATGCGGAGCTCAACGCGGTCGAGCGCGACTTCCTCGACGCCGGCCGCGCGAGTGCGGAGCGCGCGGCCGAACGCCAGCGCCGCACGAACCGGATCCTCCGAGGCCTGCTTGCCGGCGCGGGTGTGCTCCTGCTGCTCGCCGCGGGGGCGGGGGCCATCGCCTGGGTCCAGGCCGGGCAGAACGCGGAGAACGCCTCCATCTCCCAGGTCCGTGAGCTGTCGCTGTCGGCCCTCTCGCTGACGTCGGAGGACCCACAGCTGGCGCTCCTTCTGGCCTCCGAAGCCGTGCAGCTCAGCCGCGAGGCCGGCAGGCCTCCTCCGCCGCAGGCGCTCCAGGCCTTGTGGTCGGCATACGTGGCCGGAAAGTCGATCACGACCGTCCCCGGTGTCGGATCGAGGGCCGTCGCCTACAGCCCCGACGGAAAGGCCCTGGCCGTCGACGCGCCCGAGTCGCCCGACATGCTCGTCACGATCCGTGACCCATCCACGGGTGAGCAGATCGACATCATTCCCCGGTCCGACGAGGTCGGAGAAGTGGCGAGCATCGCGTTCTCACCGGATGGCCACTGGCTGGCGGTCGCCACCACCGGGCCCGCGGGTGCCGGGGAGGGCTCCGCGTCGGTCTTCGACACCTCGAGCCTGGAGCGGAGCCATCGGCTTGCGAGTGGCCATGACGGGTACAGCGGGGTCACGGTCACCAATGCCGGCCTCGTCGCAGCGTCGGGAGTGACGGGGAATCAGCGCGAGGTGGAGATCGTGGCGTGGGACCTCGCCTCGGGCAGGGAACGGGCGATCATCGGCACAGTTCCGGGCGTCCCCGGCAGCGACCTTCGGTACCTGAGCCCCCTCACCGTCGCCATGCATCCCACGACGGCTCAGCTGATCATCGGCTCCGTCTCGGGCTTCGAGAACGCTCAGGGCTTCCTCTCCGCCATCAACCTCCCGGATGAACTCCTTCAGTGTCCATCCTGTCCCGACACACGCCCCGCCTGGATGAAGGCGTTGGACCTGACGCCCGACCTCGTAGCGCCGAGCCCGGACGGCAGCCGCGTCGCCGTTGGCGACGTCGGGCGCGGCCGCGTGGCGATCCTCGATCCCCTGCTCGGCGTCCCTGTCTTCGAACCGGTTCCCGTCCGGAATCCGCGATGGATGGAGTGGAGCGCCGACGGGACGCGGCTCGCCGTGAGCGGCGGCGAGACCGCCACCGTGCTCGACGCCGCGGACGGCACGGTGCTCGTTACGCTCCCGAGCCGCGGCGAATCGATCCTGGCGGTTTCGATTCGCGCCGGCTCGGATGAGATCGCTGCGGTGTCAAGCGGCGGCGGGCTGCGCATCCATCGGACGACCCCCACCGGCGGCGACCTCACAACGACCGGTCGGCAGCCACTGGACCTGGCTGTTACGGCCGACCACGTGATCCTCAGCCTTGCCGATGTGGGCATCGCCGTGTACGAGCGCGCATCCGCTACCGAGCTGCATGGCCGGGATTTCGAGGTGGATGCTCGGCTCCACGCGCACGTGGCGAAGGACGCCGGCCACGTGGCGGGGATCTATCAGAACGCGTCGACCGCGCTGATCGAGGCGGCCACCCTCCGGGATGTCAGTCGCCTGCCGGGTTGCGCTGCCCCGGCCGGGACATCACCCGATGGCCGATACGTGGTGCTCGATCGGAGCCTCGGACTGGGCGACGTGTGCGCGGAAGGCGAGGCTCCGGCGGGCGTCTTCGACGTCACAGCTTCGGAGCTGGCCATCGAATACGCCTCCGAGCACCTCGCCCACGGCGCGGTCTCCAACACGGTCGGTGCCGACGGGCCGCGCTACGCGGGGATCGCGGTGTACGAGGACACCGCGGGACCGGGGCGCCTCGACATCTGGGAGGTCGATTCCGCGACGCTCCTGGTGTCGATCGACGAGCAGGCGCGTCCCGGGTTCCTCCCCGCGTTCGTCAGTTTCTCGCCCGACGCTCGGTACCTGGCAATCGGGACCAACGGGCCGCGCGCGGTTGTGATCGACGTCGCGGCGCTGGCCAACGGAGCGAGCCTGGATGACGCCATCGTGTTCGATCGCGAGGTCCACACCTCGGGGGCGCCGAAGGCAGTCCTGGCCGACGATGGCGTGCTGGCAACCTCGAGCGGTGACGGCGTCTATCGGTTCTGGAGCCTCGAGTCTGGGGAGATGACGATGCAGCTGGAAACGAGCGGGCTCCTCGGCAGCGGCACGTTCGACTTCAGCCCGGACTTCTCGTCCTTCTACTACGAGGATGGCGGCGGAATCGTTCGTCGCATGCCGGTGGACGTCGACGAGATGCTCGAGGCAGCCACCTCGCTCATTTCGCGCCCGCTCACGGATGCCGAGTGCCGCGAGTACCTGCACATCGACGCCTGTGACGCGGGTTAGTCGCCGATGGCGCGCAGCACGGCGGCAGCTTCCCGATCCTCAGGGTCACCACGCGCCAGGCGGATCCGGATGAGATCCTCGAGGGACGCGACCGGGACAAGAATTCCGGCGTCGACGTGCATCTTAACCGCGTTGGGGGCCAGCAGGTCGTAGTCGTCGCCGGTCGCCGCCTCGGTCGCGAGGCGCAACCGACCGGCTGTCGTCGTGACCTCGACGCCGTCCGAGGAGGTCGCGCCGAGATCCTGGAGCACGCGTTCCAGCCGCCCGCGGGCAACATCAGTCTGCGCGTGGCAGATCTCGATCATGCGCCCCACCTTGATCGGCGATCCATGCGCAACCTCCGCGAGGTCGCCGATGAGGACGAAGGGGACGCCGAACAGGCGCAGCCGCCGCAGGATCCGGATGGGGCTCCGTTGGGGGTCTCTGGCAACCGCTCGCCCGAGCGCTGCCCAGGTCCGCGCCGGAACGTTCATGGCCTGGCGCTGGCGGAGGGCTTCCGTGGGCACGGATGGGCCGATGGGTTCGACGGCGAGCCGGTGGCCGGTGGCCTCGAGGAGGGCGATCAGGGTGGCGGTCCGCGGGATGGTTTTCCCCGCTTCGATGCGCGCGATGCTCGATTGGGGCGTGCGGAGCTTCTGCGCGAGGTCGTGCTGCGTCATCCCGGCCCGCTTGCGAGCCCAGCGGAGCGTCCGCCCGACGGAGGCAGCGTTCATTCAGCGAATATATCACTAACGCTATAATCGCTGAACGCGCGCGATGACGCCGGCTAGGGCTTGTGACCTCGAGCGTGCGGTCGGAACTCGCGCTCATCCCGACGCTCCTCATCGACCTCGACGAGCACCGCGGCCACGAGCACCAGGAATGCGAGCCCCGTGCAGAGCAGGAGGATGATCTCCACCATCTGCGCACCATGGGCCGCCTCGGGAGCACTCGCCATGGGCCGATGGTTCGCCGGGACGGGGACTCTCGCCGGTCGCCGCGGACTGAGACCAAGGCCGTTCACCGTTTATATCACTAACGCTATATTTGCTGACACCGATGCCCGACTCGACCCCAGCCCCCTACGACACCTACGCGACCGACTACCGCGGCTGGTGGGCGCCGGTCATCGCGCCGGCGGCGGTCCGCGTCCTCGACCGCCTCGACGGCCTGCTGCCGGCGGAGGCGCCGGCGACCCTGGTCGACATCGGCACCGGCACCGGGACGTTGGCGCTCGCCGCGCTCCGACGCTGGCCCCGGGTGCGAGTCATCGGCGTCGACCCCGCCAGACGGCTGCTCGACTTCGCCGAGGCCGATGCGCGAGCCGCCGGCCTCACCGACCGCCTGACGGTGGAGACGGGCTCGGCGGATCGGCTCCCGATCCCCGACGGTGGCGCGGATGCAGCGATGAGCAGCTTCGTGCTCCAGCTGGTGCCGAACCGGGCAGCCGCGGTCCGTGAGGCGTATCGGATCCTGCGGCCGGGAGGCGTCTTCGCCAGCCTGACCTGGCGCGCCGACGAGGGGCCGTTCGAGCCGGAGGACGCCTTCGACGATGCGCTCGACGCCCTCCGCATCACGCCGCCGAAGCCGAAGACGGGCGTCGGCCACTCGTATCCATCGGCGACCGGTGCGGCGGCGGAGCTGCGTCGCGCGGGGTTCCGCTCGGTCCGCGCCCGCGAGGAGTGGCTGGAGCATCGGTTCACGCCGCGCTCGTACCTCGACGTGGCAGAGCACTGGACCGAGGACGAGACCTTCGCCACCCTCGGCGAGCCGATGCGCCGGCGCCTCCGCGCCGAGGTCCTCCGCCGCCTCGAGCGGCTGGATCCCGAACGGCTCGTGTGGCGTCGCCCGCTGATCAGCGTGGTCGGCTGGCGCCCGTCTTCGTGAGTGATCGGCTGCGTGCGCCCGACGGTGGATAACCGGGTCGACAGGGGCGGGACAATGGAGGGAGCGGACGGGGAGCACGGAGCCACGGGCCGCCGACGCATCGCCGATCGTTGCCATCGGCCCAAGGTGACACCGACCCGTCCCGTACTGGAAGCGCACGGGCGTGCCGGGCAGGAAGGCGTCCCCGATGCGCAGGAGGATGCCGATGAACTGGTTCATCGTTGAAGCGGCCAACAAGCCGGGCGAGTTCGCTCGCCATGCCGACGAGATCGCGCAGCGCGGGATCAACCTCGCCAACGTCGTCTGCCTCGGGATCGGAGATCGGGGCGGCGCCGCGTTCTACTCGAAGGACGAATCGGGCCTGAGATCGGCCCTGAATGACGCCGGGATCGGATTCCGCGAGGTGCCGGTCGTCACCGCGCAGCTCGCGGACAAGCCGGGCACGATGGCCGAGGCTGCACGCCTGCTGGGGGACGCGGGCGTGAACATCGAGCTCGTGGCGCCGATGGGGATGGCCGGAAGCACCGTCACCGTCGCCATCGGCGTGGACAAGGTCGAGCAGGCCCGCAGCGCGCTGGGTGATCTCGCAAAGACCCTGACCACCTCGGGCGCCGGGCGCGGCTGACCCGCCGTCGATCGACTGACCGCTCTTCGCCGCGTCCTGCCCGGCGTGGAGCGGTTTTCGTGTACGCCAACGGCGCCCGCGCTTCATCGGGATTGCCTCCAGTCGATGCGGGCCGGGGCGGCCCGCACGGCGGGCCACGGGCCGCAGTCGCACCGCAGGTCTCCTGCTCGACACTCGCGACACGCACCCATCGGAGCACCCGAGCCATGGAGACCCACGAAACGCGAACCGGCGAGGCCGTCCAGCTGGCGGCCGCCGAACGGCCGGCCAACCTGGTCGACCTCGTCCAGAGATCGGCCCGACGCCATCCGGACCGCATCGCCCTGAGATGGAAGCCGCGCGGCCCGGCGGAGGACACGGTGAAGCTGGACGAGAGCGGCTGGGCGATGCTCACCTACGACGAGCTCTGGAGCTGGGTCGAGCGCGTCTCGTTGGGCCTCGGTGCGCTCGGCGTCGGCCGAGGCGACCGCGTCGTGATCCTGAGCCGCTCTCGGCCGGAATGGGTCGCGGCGGACCTGGCTTCGCTGGCGCTCGGCGCGGTCACGTGCCCGATCTTCTCGGCCGAGAAGCCGGACAAGGTCGAGTTCATGCTCCGCAACGTGGGCGCTCGCTTCGTCTTCGCCGACAGCGCCCAGCAGGTTGCCAAGCTGGCCACCATCGGGGCCCCGGACGACGGGACCGATCCGCCTCGCGTGATCGTGTTCGACCCCTCCGACTCGACCGCCGTGTCGGGCACGGTCTCCCTCCAGCAGGTCATGGCCATGGCAGATCGGGCAGCGCAGTCGCGGTCCAGGTGGGCGGACACCATCGCGACCATCGGGCGGGACGATGTCGCCACAATCGTTCATACCTCGGGGACGAGCGGGGAGCCGAAGGGCGTGGTGCTGACCCACGGGAACGTGATCCACAACTACGAGGCGGCACGCCAGGCGCTCCCGGTCAGCCAGGATGACCTGGCGCTCAGCGTCCTGCCGCTGAGCCACATGCTCGAGCGGGCGGCGGGGATGTACGTGCCGTTGGGCATCGGCGCCGCGGTCGCCTTCGCCGAACCGGTCATGGAGCGCTGGGCATCGAATCTGGCGGAGGTGCGCCCGACGATCATGGTGACGGTCCCGCTCTTCTTCCAGCGCATCCACCAGCGCGTGCTGGCGGAGGTCGAGCGGCAGCCCGCCTGGAAGCAGCGGCTGTTCCGCTGGGGTGTCGGACTCGGCGCCCGTCACTACGCGAACCATCTCGCCCGCCGCGGTGACGGCGTCCTCCTGCGCCTCCAGCTCGCCGTCGCCCGGCGCGTCGTGTTCGCCCGCATCCGAGCGCGAACCGGCGGACGGCTTCGCTTCTTCTGCTCCGGCGGCGCACCGCTGCCTCGCGAGACCGGTGAGTTCTTCGCCGCCATGGGCATGCTGATCCTCGAGGGCTACGGCCTGAGCGAAACGGCGCCACTGCTCGCCATCAACCGAGCGGAGTCGTTCCGATTCGGGACGGTGGGACCGCCAGCGGCGGAGACCGAGATCCGCATCGACCCGGCGAGCGGCGAGATCCTCGCCCGTGGGCCACAGGTGATGCGCGGCTACCTGGACGACCCGGCAGCCACCGCGGAGGCAATCGACGCCGATGGCTGGTTCCATACCGGCGACATCGGCGAGTTCGACGAGGCGGGCCGTCTGAGCATCACGGATCGGATCAAGAACCTCATCGTCCTCGACAATGGCAAGAAGGTGAGTCCCACCCCGATGGAGATCGCCCTGGTGGCCTCACCCTATATCTCGGAAGCGGTGATCATCGGCGACGGGCATGCGGCGACCGGGGCGTTGGTCGTGCCCGACTTCGACCGTGTTCGATCGTCCGCGAGCTCCGCGGCGACGGCGCCCGAGGCGCTCAGCCGGGATGCCGACGTCATCTCGCTGGTCGAGCGAGAGGCTCGTCGCCTGTTGCGGAACTTCGCCGCCTACGAGCGACCGCGCCACGTGGCCCTGCTGCCGCGCGAGCTGAGCGAGGAGCATGGCGAGGTCGTCGGGCCGCTCCGCAAGCCGAAGCGCGGAGTCATTGCCGCCAATTGGCCGGACCAGGTCGACCGACTGTTCGCCGGAGGGGCCGCGCTCGCCGGAGAGGGCGGGTAGCGCGGTCGGCGCGGCACAGGGCGACTCCTCGGCGAGCCCGTCCGCCGAAGCGGGCAGTCTTGCGCCCGACGCACCGGATGGCGCATGATCCGCGGCGACATCAACGCAAACGACCCACCCAGCAGGAGGAGGCACACACGTGATGATCGTCACCGCCGTTCCCTCCGGCCGCGAGGAGGTCGCCTGACGCCGACGGCATCGGCTGCCTGACCCGCAGGCGTCACATCGGCAGCTCGAGCGCTCCATCCGGCCGGGACCCCGACACCGCATGTCCCAGCCATGACAGGAGCGCTTCTTCGTGTCCGTCACCCATCCCCTGCGCGGCCCCGCGCACGCCTGGCCCGAAGGCGAGGCGTTCGAGGATCTCCCGCGCGGAACCCTGAAGTCCGGCAAGGAGGCCGAGATCTTCCTGCTCGAGCGCCGATTCGAGCGGAGCGGCTCGCGCATCCTCGCCCACAAGCGATACCGCATCCGCTATCCCGGCAAGGACGAGCTCCGCGCCGAGGGATTCTCGAACGCCACCTCGTTCCGCCGCCACGCCATGTACCGCGGCGGCTGGAACGTCGACGCGCGCGACCGGCGCGCGCTGGCGGCCGGCAACAAGAGCAGCCACGGCCAGGAGCTGGCCGCCACGCTGTGGCCGATCCAGGAATACAACTGGCTGCGCAGCGCCTGGGAGGCCGGCGTTGCCGTCCCCTACCCCGTCGAGCGAACCGCCGACGGGATCCTCATGGAGTTCATCGGCGATCACGTGGAGCTCGTCGCGGCGCCGACGCTGGCGCAGGCGCGCCTGGGAGCCGATGCGCTCGCATCGGCCTGGGAACAGCTCTGGGCCAGCCTCCGGGCGCTGACGGCGGCCGGGCTGGTGCACGCCGACCTGTCCGCGTACAACCTGCTGTGGTGGGAGGGGCGACTGGTGGTCATCGACCTCCCGCAGGTCGTGGAGTTCACCACCAACCCCGATGCCTTCGAGCTTCTCCATCGCGACGTCAGCAACGTCGGCGACTGGTTCGGCCGGCGTGGCGTGGCGGTCGACGTCGAGGCGCTGTACGCCGAGCTTGTCAGCGTGGCCTGGATGGGCTAGCCGCAACAGTCAGTCGGCGGTGTCGGTCGTGGCGGGCCTCAGAAGCAGTAGTCCGAGTCCCCGGAGAAGGTGCCCTTCGGGATCTCCATGCACGACGACTTGACCTGCTCGATCGAGCCCTCGGCGGATGGCTCGAAGGCGATCGGCATACCGTCGACGATCAGCTCGATGGTGGCGACCGCGTCCCGGCGAAGATTGTTGTCGTGGGTGTTGACCACCACGTCGAAGTCTTCCATCCACGGCAGGCACTCGCCTCCGGCGCACTTGCCATGGTTGTTCGGGGTCGTCTCGTGGCTCAGGTCGCCGCCGGTCCAGCTCACCGATGCCCACACCGGGGTGGTCCCGCCGTTCAGCTGATCGACCATCTCGACCATCGCCGACGACCAGGCCGCGTCGATTCGCGGCGAGGACTGCAACGGCACCGGAGCGCGGCCCAGGCCGTCGTAAAGCACGGTGCCGCCTTCGCCACCCGCCATGGGCCTGATCCCGCCTGCCGCGGTCGAGTCGCAGGTGTCGACCACGCGGAGCGAGACTGCGAGGTCACCGCTCGTGGTGACACCGCCGCCCTGGGACGCCCATTGTCCATCGACCGCGGAGATCCACGCCTCCGTCTTGATGCAGTCGTCCTGGCGCACGAAGTACGCGGACGCCATGGTGACCTTGATCGAGTGGTGAATGTTCGGCGGTGCCGCGAAGGCGGATGCCGGCACCGCGAGCCACACCGCCGCGATGATCCCCAGGATCGCGAAGCGTTTCATGGTTGCCTCCTCGTGGGTGACGCGGCCACCCCGGGATGACCGGGCGGGCGCGTGTCCGGCCCACATGCCGAAGCCTGCGCTCGGAGCGGCAGGCCGATCAGTGCTGGAAGGCCCGTCGGTCGGCGGCCGTTCGGCTTGATTCGTAGCGCCGCCGGCACGTTGACGGAGATAGATCCGCCGCAGCGACAGGAGCACTCTTACGTTCACGGGGCGCCGACATGGCGCGCCGCGGAGGACAAGCCAGGTGCTCACACCAGTCGTCGACCGCGCGCGACAAGGGGACCGAGAGGCCTTCGGTGCCCTGACGCAGGCGGCCGGTGACCGGTGCATGGCGATCGCGTTTCGGATCCTGCGCGACGTCAGCCTCGCCGAGGACGCGGTCCAGACGGCCTTCGTCACGGCGTGGCGTGAGCTATCCGGCTTGCGAGATCCGTCTCGCTTCGAGCCATGGCTGCATCGGATTCTCGTCCGGTGCTGTTATGCCGAGGCGAAGCGGCGTCGGCGAGCCTCGGCCAGTTTTCTCGCGGTCGCCCGCGAGGACACGTATGCGGCCGACGAGATCCTGACCGTGCACGATCGGGATCAGCTCGAGCGGGGCTTCCGGAGGCTTCGGCCCGAGCAGCGCGCCGTGCTCGTCTTCCACTACTACCTCGGATACACGCACGTCGAGGTGGCGGACCACCTCGACCTTCCGCTCGGGACCGTCAAGTCCCGGCTGCGGTACGCCTCGGGAGCCCTGCGGGCCGCTCTCGAAGCTGATGCCCGCGGGCCCGCGAACTCGAAGGAGCGTCCCGCATGAGCACTCCACACGATCTCGATCGAGTCATGGAGGCCTTCTTCGAGGACGGCCCGACCGTGATGACCGATCGAGTGCTGGAGGCGATTCGGGACGACGTTGACCGAATTGATGTACGAGCTGACGTCGGCTCGTGGAGGAATCCCTTGATGCTGCGCTCGATGTTCGCGGCAGTGGTCGTCGTCGCCGTCCTGCTGGGCGGCCTGGCGATCTATTCCGCAATCAACCAGTCCCCGGACGTTGGTCCCCCGACCGACTCATCCGCCCCCGTCCCATCGGATGACGGGCTCAGCGCGTTGCCCGATGAGCTCCTGTACCCGTTCCTGGGACCTGCCAAGGAGATCGCCGGCATGGACCGGGTCGACCGTGGCGATCTGTACTTCGAAGACGGCCGCGTGGCCTACGAGGTCGGCGGCCGAGCCGCGTTCGCTTCGGTTCCGGCACTCACCCCTGATGGCGATCTTCGGCTGACGACGGAGCTCCCGGGCATCTGCGTCGCCGGTGATCGGGGGACGTATGCGTGGTCGCTGTCCCCCGGCGGCACGATCCTCACGATCGAGCCAGGCACCGACGACTGCGACGTGCGGGCGCAGGTGATCCCCGGGACGTATCAGCGCGCCGCCTGCCGGTCCGAGAACAACGACTGCCTCGGTGAGCTCGAGTCGGGCCAGTACGTGAGCCACTACTTCGAACCCAGACCGGACGGTGAGTGGGCGGCCCGCCACGGGGCCTTGGCTTTCACCGTGCCAGGTGGCTGGGCGGCATACGCCGACTTCCCCGACGTCTTCGGCCTGACGCCAGCGTCCGCGTATGCGGCCTTCGACGGGCAGGACTGCTATGACTGCCCGGGAGGTGACCTCATCACGGTCCTCGGCCAGCCGGGAGCGGCGACCGAGGACTGTCTCGAGACGAACGTGCTGGGCATCGGTTCCGGCGCGCAGGATCTCGTGGACTGGCTAACGGCGCATCCCGGACTGGTGACGAGCGAGCCCGAGGATGTGACGGTCGGTGGCCTCGCGGCGACCTCTCTGATCATCGAAGGGAGCGAGGACTGGACCGGCACCTGTGAGCCAGAGAACCCGTTCGTCGCCGTGCCGATCTTCTACCGCCAGGACAGCTACCACTGGGCGCTGGATGTCGGTGTGCGTTACCACATCACCCTCGTCGATCTCGGGGACGGCGACA
This sequence comes from Candidatus Limnocylindria bacterium, assembly GCA_036380455.1. Lineage (GTDB taxonomy): Bacteria > Chloroflexota > Limnocylindria > QHBO01 > QHBO01 > JACDBZ01. Next base: position 21,516 of record DASVEQ010000036.1, read on the forward strand.
CCGTGGCGATCGTGGTCGACACCGCCGACGACGGGGACCTCGACACATTCGTGGAGACCGCTCGGCCGATCATCGAGTCGTTCCGGTTCCCATCGCGCTGAGTCTTCGTCCGGACCGACGCGGAGGCCGCGTTTCGTCGCGCGGCCCTCGCGTCACGAGCCGCGCTCCCAGGCCGCCACTCGGGCCGCACCGACTCGGACAATGTGCTCCCAGGGCCGCATTACCCGCCAGTTCGGCGCCGGCCCGCGCCGATCCACGCTCGGGAGGAGCGCGCAGCGTGGCCCTTGCCGGGTAACTGACCGCTGAGGGCACATTGTCCGACTCGGGCCGCACCGACTCGGACAATGTGCTCGTGGACGCGCATGACGCGCCGGATTCCGCCCCAGGGAAGCCGGCACCGGATGAGCGGTCCGATTCCCTTGAGCTCGAAGACCACCGCGGTGGCGGTCGCGAAATCTCGTCGCGTGCCGGGGACGCCTTCGGCGTCGGTATCGGTTTGCTGTTGCGGTATGGCCGGCCTCCTCGTCTAGCGATCGGCGGCGCGGGTCCGCATGGCGCGTTCGAGATCGGCGCGACCTTCCACCAGGAGCCGGCGGAGCGCGCCGTCGAGATCGGCGGTGAGGGCTCGGTCGACCCGGTCGATGGTAGCCGCCGAGACCAGCAGCGATGGGAAGAGCGTGACCGTGATCCCCCACGCGGTCTCCGACGGCCGCGTTCGCCAGATCTCGGGCAACGCCTCCAGGTACGGGTCGACGAACGGAGCGCACACGTCGAGCTGCTCGGGATGCCAGAAGTCCTCGGTAATGGCGCGGAGCACGGCCACCGACCGGGAGTCAGGGGACACCACGGCCTTCCAGGCGGCGGCCTTCGCCGCGGACGTTGGCATGGCCGCCCGCGCGCCTGCCGCCGACTCCGATCCGTTCGAGGTCGGGTCGAGCTCCTGCTCGGCCGCGATCATGGCCTCGTCGGCGAGGCCGAGGACCGCCAGGCGCCGGACGATGAGCCAACGCAGCTCGGCGTCGATCGCGAGTCCGGACGGGACGTCGTGGCCGTCGAGCCAGCCGCGGAGGCGGTCCGCATCGGCCACCGCGGCGACGGCAACGAGGGCGCGGGCGTAGGCGAGCTGGAGGTCGCTCCCCGGCTCGGCCCCTTCGAGCAGCTCCCGGCAGCGCATGGCGAAGGTTGCGAGCCGCTCGACGCGCATCTCGGATCGCCCGAGCGTATCGATCGCCTGGCGGGCGCGGCGCAGGACGTCTTCGACCAGCGAGATCTCCCGCTCGGCGCCGATCCCGTCGAGCACGAGGCGAAGGTAGTCCCCCACCGGAAGCTCCGCGTCCCGGGTCATGTCCCAGGTCGATGCCCAGACCAGGGCGCGCGGCAACGAGCCCTCGATCCGGGCCAGCCCACCGTCGCGGATGGTGGCCAGCGAGCGCTCGTCGAGGCGGATCTTCGCCCACGTCAGGTCGTCGTCGTTGAGCAGGAGCACGTCGGGCACCCGCATACCGACCAGAGCCGGCACGTCCGTCCGCTCGCCGACGACGTCGACCTCCAGGCGCTCGCGCCGGACGAGCCTCTCGCCGTCTCGGTCGTAGAGCCCGATCGCGATCCGATGTGAGCGCAGCGTCGGGTGCTCCGCCGGCGCGGACTGGATGATCACCACCCTGTCGTACGCATCGCCGGTGATCGCTGACTCCGCCCGCAGCATGTTCACGCCGGCCGACTCGAGCCACTCGCGACTCCAGGCGCGCAGGTCGCGGCCGCTGGCCGGCTCGAGCGCGTCGAGCAGGTCGGCGAGCTTCGTGCTGCCGTACGCGTGGCGCTCGAAATAGGCGTGCAACCCCGCCAGGAACGCCTCGAAGCCGACCCAGGCGACGAGCTGCTTGAGCACGCCGGCGCCCTTGGCGTACGAGATGCCGTCGAGGTTGAGCAGCGCGGCGTCGGTATCGGGCGCATCGGCGGCGACCGGGTGCGTCGAGGGCAGCTCATCCTGGCGATAGCCCCAGGCCTTGATCGAGGCGCAGAACCACGTCCAGCGCGACGCGTAGCGGGTCGCCTCGGCCATCGTCAGCGTGCCGATGTACTCGGCGAACGACTCGTTCAGCCACAGGTCGTCCCACCAGCGCATCGTCACGAGGTCGCCGAACCACATGTGCGCCATCTCGTGAGCGATGACCGTTGCGCGCAGCGCGCGCTCTTCATCGGTCACCCGAGAGCGGTAGATGAAGCGGTCGTTGAACTTCACGCATCCCGGGTTCTCCATGGCCCCGGCGTTGAACTCGGGGCAGAAGACCTGGTCGTACTTCCCGAACGGATACGGCACGGCGAAGATGCGGTCGTAGAAGGCAAAGGCGGCCCGGGTGTGCTCGAACAGCTCGTCGGCGTCCATGTGCTCGCCCAGCGATCGACGCACGTGGAGGCCGAGCGGGATGTCTCCATGCCGCGCGTAGACGGAGTGGAATGGACCCGCGCACACGGTCATGAGGTACGTGGCCAGCGGCGGCGTCTCCGCGAAGGTCCACGTGCCGTCGGCACCGCGCACGCCGGCGCCGTTGGCGAGGACCGTCCACTCCTGGGGTGCGCGGACACGGAGTCGGAGCGGCGCCTTCAGATCGGGCTGGTCGAAGGCCCCGAACACGCGGCCGGCGTTGTAGACGATCGTCTCGGCCCACAGGTAGACCGCGCCGTCCGCCGGATCCGTGAACCGATGCACCCCCTCGCCCATGTTCGAGTACGAGAAGTCGGCGGTCGCAACGATCTCGTTCGTGGACTGCAGGCCCTGGAGCGTCACGCGCGCATCGTCGATGCACTCGGCGGGGACGGGCGTGCCGTTGAGGAGGACCGAGCCGACTCTCGCGGCGACCAGGTCGAGGAACGTGCCGGCGCCAGGCTCGCTGCAGTCGAAGCGGATGCGCGACACCGAGCCGAAATGCTCCTCGCCCCGCGTGAAGTCCAGCTCGACGTCGTAGCTGCGCACGCGCAGCAGTCGCGAGCGCTCGGCTGCCTCCTCGCGGCGCAGGACGGTCATGGCTGCTTCGCAGTTAGGCGGCTTTGGCCGACGACGTCAATACCGTGGCCGAGATCTGTTCATGGGCGCGGAGCGGGTGTACGGTCGCTGCTCACCATACGGAGGGCGATCCATGGCCAGGTACATGCTCATCGGCAGCTACACCGCAGAGGGGGCGAAGGGCGTGCTCAAGGAAGGCGGCTCGGGCCGACGCGAGGCCGCCCGAGCGGCGATCGAGTCGGCCGGCGGCTCCCTCGAGTCCTTCTATTTCGGCTTCGGGACCGATGACTACTACGTCACCGCCGACTTCCCGGACCATGCATCCGCGGCCGCCGCGGCGCTGACCGTCGGCGCGTCGGGGACCTCGCGAGCACGGACCGTGGTGCTGCTGACGCCGGAGGAGATCGACGCCGCGTCGCAGAAGAGCGTCACCTTCCGACCGCCGGGCGCCTGACCCGGCTCAGGGAGCCGGCAGCGGCTCCAGCACGGGTTGCCAATCGGCGTGGTACCCGTCCTCGGCGACCAGGTGGTCACCGGTCCCGTCACCGCGGATGGCCCATGTCTCGACGAGATCACCGGTGCTACCAGAGGGGTCTGCGACGGAACTACGGCTGGCCGGGCCCATTGGCTCGGCCGGCCCGGGTCGAGTGGCACTGGTCGGGCGGTGCGCCGGCGCGGGAGGCTGAGCCCCACCGCCGGAGGATGCATCGCCATGACCACGCTCACCCAGCCCAGCGCGCTCCCGGCATCGGCCAAGGCCGGTCCGGAGGTGGCGACGCTGGCACCGTTCTACCGCGACTGGCGGTGGACCGGGACGATCGAGGCGAATGGGATGGGCCCCGGCTCGCCGGAGATGACGGGCACCGGCCTGGCGACCTGCCGGCTGATCCAGGACGGCCTGTGGTACGACTGCGACTTCCGCCAGGAGCAGCGTCTGACCGATGGCCGCTTTGTGCTGACCTGGCGGCTGCACTGGCTCACCGGCTGGGACGCCCGCGCCGGCGAGTACCGGGCCTGCAGCGCCGATAACAACGGCCCGACGCTCGAGATCTACCGTGGGCGCATCGACGGGGACCGGCTCGTCTACGAGTCGCTGAACGACGCGCTGCCGCGGATCCGCCTGACCTGGATCCTCGAGGGGCCGGACCATGCCACCTGGCTGAACGAGTACACGATCGACGGCGAGGCCTGGACGCTGATCGAGGAGTACGCGATGGTGGCGACTCCCGCGGAGTAACCGCCGATAACCTCCGCCCGAGGCGGCCCGCGAATGAGGGGCGGACACGCGGGCTGCCCTCCGGCAGAGGAAACCCCCACCGGAAACCGACGGTCCACCCCTCGTTCGTAGGAACGTCGGCGGGCGGCCAGCGTTACGCGCGCGCACGCTTGCTCGCTCGGCCGCCATGCGTCCCAGCCGATGACGGGACTTCCGGGCCATCCGGGAGCGCCTGCGGGCGGTGATACGGTCGCCCCGACGCAGATTCATGACCATGAGAATCATCCGAACCCTCTTCCTCGTGGCGACCTGCGTCGTGCTGCTGCCCACGGCGACGCCGGTTCACGCTGCCAGCTGCAAGGGCGCATCGCACGACATGACGCTCACGCGCGGCCTCGCGTCCCCCTCCGCCGGCAGCTCCGCCACGCCGATCCGGTTCAGCGCGGTCTACACCGACAACAACGACTGCCCGCCGATCAGCATCACGGTCACGATCTCCGGAGTCGGGACCTTCCCGCTCGCCGAGGTCGGCCCCGATCCGTCGGGCGGCATCACGTACGCGCGGACGATGCCCCTGCCGATCGGGTTCCGCACCTATTACTTCTCGGCCACGTCCGGAGAGGGCGCCGGCGAGATCACCGTCCAGCTCACCTCCGTCAGCCCGACCTCGCTGACGATCACCGCCCCGCCGCCGCCACCCACCCCCGCCCCGACGCCCAAGCCCCCGGCCCCGACGCCACCGCCACCCCCACCCCCGACTCCCGTACCCACTCCGAAGCCCCCGGCGGCGACCCCTCCACCGGCTCCGGCATCGACTCCGGTCCCCGCGACGCCGGCGCCCTCCGCCACCGAGCCCGGAAGCGAGGCGCCGAGTGCGAGCCCCTCGGCCGAGCCGTCCGGAGCATCCGGGCCATCCGGACCGTCGGCCTCGCCGGAGCCATCGGCGACCGATGGCGCTCCGGTCGTCGTGCCCGGCGGGGGCCCGCGCGATCCCGACTCGGCCGGCGGATCGGGCGGGCCGGGCGGCCCCGCCCCGGACTGGCTCCTCCCGTGGGTTCTTCTCGGGACGGTCAGTGGGGGCCTGTTCTTCGTCCTGGCGCGGCGTCGCCGGCATCCCGAGGAGGCGCCGACGACGATCACGGCCACCGCCGCGGCCGCCGCCCCGACGGCCGTCAGCGCCGAGGGACCGGTGCCGGCCGTGACCCCGCTGCCCCCGATGCGGGAGCTCATTCCCCCGGTCGATCCGGATCTCCTGCGCGACGCCGATGACGATCCGCGCCCGCGTGCCGATGAGGCCGACATCCCGCGGTGGCTCCGCCCGAGCGTGCGCCAGGCACGCTTCCAGGGCAGTCGCTACACCCGCAACGACAACTGGGACTGAGCGCTCAGGTCTCTTCGTTCTCGCAGATCGCCCTGCTGGGCACGGCACTCGGACCCTAGCGGGGGCGCATCCGCAGACGGATGCGCCGGTGGGCCGATGTGAGAGGGAGGGTCAGCCGGCGGAGCGACGCGCCCAGGTCGATGGCGCATCCAGCGCCCCGAGCAGCGCCTGGCGACGAGCCTCGTGGCTCTGAACCAGGCTCGCAAGGTCGAGCCCATCGGCGGCGGCCAGTGCGGTCGGTGCAGCCAGGAGGTAGCCCTGGCCGGTCGCGATCCCGAGCTTGCGAACCGCGTCGAGCTGCTCGACGGTCTCGATCCCCTCGGCGACGACCGTCGCGCTCTGACGGGCGGCGACGTCCAGGATCGCGCGGAGGACCGACAGGGCGGAGTCGCGCAGGACGCCTCCCTGGACCAGGGACAGGTCGATCTTCACGACGTCGAATTCGATCTCCGAGAGCAGCCGCAGCCCGGCGTTCCCCGCCCCCACGTCGTCGGCAGCAATGCGGAAGCCTGCCGCGCGGCAGGCGGAGAGATTTTCCCGGAGCCGATCGATGTCCTCGACCGCCTCGCGCTCGGTGAGCTCGAGAACGACACGGGAGGGCTCGAGTTCGCGCTCGGCGAGGATGGCGACCAGGTCAGTGACGCGGAAGAGGGCCGTCTCGAGCGATCGCGGTGACAGGTTGACGGAGAGGTACCCATCGATCGGTCGCTCCTCGAGGCCGGTCACGATCGTCTCAATCGCGAACATGTCGAGCTCCACCGTCCGGCCGGCGATCTCCGCGGCGGTGAACAGCGCGGACGCATCGCGGAATCCCGCGTCCTCCGTCGGTCGCACGAGACCCTCGAAGCCGGTGGGCTCGCCGGTTGTGAGGTCGAAGATCGGCTGGTAGACCGCCGTCAGCGAATGCGAAGCGCGGACGTGCTCGATCGCCTCGGCCAGCTCGGCCGGGGTGCGCCCATCATCCGCATCGCGGTGCCGCTCGGGCTCGAACATCTGGATGTCCGTGCGCCCGTGCCGTTTCGCCCAGTACAGGGCCGCATCGGCATGGCGCAGGAGGTCACGACCATGGCTGCTGGGTCGTGGGTAGGCCGAGACGCCCGCGGAGAAGGAGAACGCCCGACCGAAGGTGTTCTCCCCGGACACCGCGCTGGCGAGCACCCGGCGCATGACCGCGACGGCCGCCTCCGCATCCGCGTGTGGCAGGAGGAGGGCGAACTCGTCGCCGCCGACCCGGAACGCGCGGTCCGCAGCGCGGCTGGCGCCACCGAGTAGACGACCCATGGATCCGAGCAGCTGATCGCCGCCGGCGTGGCCGAGCTCATCGTTCACCCGCTTCAGCCCATCGAGATCCAGGATGACCAGCGCCAGGGGGTGATCGTGCCGGGCCGCATCCTCGATCTGCCGGTGCAGCTCTTCCTGGAACGCTCGGTGGTTGCCGAGCCCGGTGATCGGATCCAGGAGCGCGTCGAGGCGCGCCTGCGAGTAGAGACCGCGGAGCTGCTCGGTCTGCGAGTCCATCGCCGCAGCCGGGCCCAGGATGCTGCGGGCAACGGCGGCCATTGCGCTCGGGAGCACGAGCGTCAGGAGCCCCAACCGCAGGATGAGCGGCATGCCGGCCTCGCGCGCGTCGGCGCTCACGATGAGCACCGTCACGAGTCCCATGGCGAGCGCGAAGAACGTTCCCAGGCCCCACAGGACCCGGGCGCGAAGGGTGCCGGGGGCAGCTTCCCGGCTCATCGCGATATCGGGCCGATCCGTCCCGCTGGCCAACTCCATGGCCACATCCTCTCGGTTGTCCATCGGCGATGCTGCCTCCGTCCCCCTGCGCCGAGTCGCCGTCACGGTACTTGGCCGGGCGGTCGGCCGGTAAGCCGTCATGCGTCCCATCCGGGGCCGGGACTTCCGGGTCATCCGGTGCGTCGCCATCACGATGCTACGGTCGCCGCGACGCAGCCCGTCAGATCATGAGAGTCCTTCGAACGCTCCTCCTTGCGGCTTCCTGCGTCGTGCTGCTGCCCACGGCGACGCCGGTTCGGGCTGCGAGCTGCAACGGCAAGTCCCATGAGATGACGCTGATGCGTGGCAGCGCATCGCCCGGCAGCGGCTCCCCGTCCACGAGGATCCTGTTCAGCGTCCTGTACGTCGACAACGCGGACTGCGATCCGACCAGCATCACCGTCACGATTTCCGGGGTCGGGACCTTTCCCCTGGCGGCGGGTACCACCTCGGCGAGCGGGACCATCTATGCACGCCCAATGACGCTTCCGGCTGGACGGTGGGGGTACGCCTTTGCGGCGACCTCCGGCAGCGGACCGGGGGAACGCAAGATCACGCTGAGCGCCGTCAGCCCGATGGCCGTCGTCATCGCGGCTCCATCCCCAACGCCCGCACCCCCCAAGCCGACCCCCGCACCACGCCCGCCCCCGCCCCCGCCCCCGACACCGCAGCCGCCTGCACCGGCTCCGCCACCGCCAACCACCCCGACGCCAACGGCGAGCCCCACGCCATCGGCCACCGCGGGGCCGTCGGCTGGCGATTCGTACACGCCTGATCCGAGCAGGTCCGTGGCAGCATCCGCCACCGAACCCACCGCCGCTCCACCCACGGCGCTCCCTTCGAGGACCGAGGACCCACTGCCGGTACGCGGCGGCAACGGATCGGACGGCGGCGGGGCCGCGGTCTCCCTGCGCCTTCCAGTACCCGATGGGCTCCTCCCCTACCTCGTCCTCACCTCGGCCGGCCTTGGATGGTTTCTCTTCCTGGTGGGATGGCGACGCACGAATGAGAGCGCCCCGGCCGCGGCTCTGGTCACGGCAGGTGCCGTCACCGGCGGCACGCCGCCAGTCATGGCGGCGACGCAGCTGCGGCCGATCCGAGAGCCGATTCCCCCGGTCCATCCGGGTCTCCCACGAGATGACGACGACGATCGGCAATCACGCGCCGACGAGGCCGACATCCCGCGCTGGCTCCGCCCGAGCGTACGCCAGGCTCGCTTCCAGGGCAGCCACTCGACCCGCAACGACACCTGGGACTGATCCTTCCGCCGGCGATCCGTCCGCGCGGCACGATCGATGCAGAGCCGATTGCGGCCGCCGATCCGTGGGCGGCCGTTGGAGGAACCAGACCGATGCCACAGCCAGGCGACGTGGTGAAGATCGTTGGCAGGACGGTCGGCAGGACGGCGGGAACCGCCCGCAAGACGGCAGGGAAGGTCGTGGGGACCGTCGGGGACGCTGCCAGCGCGGCGGTCAGGGCCGTCGGCGACGCGCTCCCCATTGGCGGCTCGAAGACACCGTCGAAGCGGGGCGCCAGGACAGCGACCAAGACCGGCGCCACGATGGCCGCACCGCGGTCGACGACGAAGAACGCCGCGAAGGCGGCGAGCGCGTCCAAACCCAGGGCCGCGCGCGCAGGGACGTCGGCGACGTCCAAGGCCACGGCGAAGGCCCCGTCGAAGGCGAAGACGACCAAGAGGGCCGCAACGAAGCCGAAGCGCACGGGCCCCGAGCCGTAGCCGAAGCCATCGCCGGCGCGGGTCTGTTCACGATGCGAAGCGGGGCGTAGGCTGGCGCTGCACCCCGAGCAGGTGACGCACACGGAGGGCATCCAACAATGGCCGACCATCCCAATGCAGCCGCGGTCCGCGAAGCCTCGGACCGAGCCGAGCAGTCCGGTGACGTGATGTCGATGCTGGACATGCTCGACGATGACATCGTGTGGCACGAGATCGGGTCGGACGAGCCGATCCGCGGCAAGCAGGCGGTGATCGAGCGCTTCAGCGGCATGCCCGAGGGCGCATCCATCACGATCGAGACGCACGACGTGGTGGCCAACGACGACCACTGCATCCAGCTCGTCACCGCCACCGCCACGATGGGTGATCAGCAGCTCGTCTATCGGACCGCCGAGATCTACCACATGCGTGACGGCAAGGTCACCGAACGCTGGGCGTTCTCCGACGACACGGGCCGCATCAACCAGTTCTTCGGCGGCGCCTGAAGGCCGGAACTCCGCGGCGGTGTGGCCGCTCTCCGGGCGCATGTCCCAGGAGCGGCACATGATCCGAGTCGGTGCGGCCCGAGTCGGATGATGTGCCATGGGTGGTCCGTTACCTCGCCGATGCGCGCGCTTGTCGACGTCGCGAGCGTGGATCGGCCTGGTTGAGGGACGAACTCGCTGGTAGAGCACCCCGAGGAGACCGTTATCCGAGTCGGTGCCGCCCGAGTCGGACAATGTGCTCCAGGCGGTCAGTTACCGGGCAGCAGGTCAGGGTTCGCGCACTCGCCGAGCGTGGATCGGCCTGGTTGAGGCCCGAACTCGCAAGTCATGCGCCCCCAGGAGCACGTTATCCGAGTCGAGGCCACCCAGGGCGGTGCGAGGTCACTCCAGTGAGATCCCATTTCCGCCCCAACCCGCGTCGCGGTCAATCGAGGCGGGTGAGGACGAAGAGCGGGATCAAGCGGCTCGTGCGACGCTGGTAGGTCTCGTAGAGCGGGAACCGTTCCGCGACGAGCCGCCAGATCCGATCGCGCTCCGGCCCCTCGGGCACCTCGGCGGCGTCGACCTCCGATGAACGCGACCCCGTCCGGACCGATGCGCGCGGATGGGCGCGCAGGTTGTGGACCCATCCGGGGTTGCGCGCGGCGCCACCCTTCGAGCCGACCACCACGAGCGACTCGCCGTCCTCCCACGCGTACAGCGTGACGGTGCGGGGGATGCCGCTCCGCGCGCCCGTCGTCACGAGCGAGACCTGCGGCAACGGACTCACTCGGCAAGCGGCTCAGCAAGCGGCTCGGCGACCGGCTCGGCCAGCGGTCCCTGCGGCGTCACCATCGGCTGGTCGGCGTGTCCGCCGACCCGATGACCCACGCGGCCGGCCGGCATGAGCACCAGCACGACGAGCGCGGCGAGCAGCGAGGTGGCGATGCCGACCAGGAACGTCGCCGACGTTGCGATCGAGAAGGCGACGTGGATCCCCTCCACGATGGCCGGGATCATCGGCTCCACGACGGCGCGGAACTGCTCCGGCACGCCAGCCAGGATGGAGGCGCCGAGGTCGCCGACGGTGGTCAGCTCGTTGAAGCTGCTCGAGTCGCTGCTCGCGAACTGCGAGGCGAACGGCTCCTGGACGCCGGCCGCCACGAGCTGACGCGGAACCTCGTCGATGAGGGTGGTCCCGAAGATCGTGCCGGTGATCGCCAGGCCCACGGTGCCGCCGACCTGCTGGAACAGCGTCAGGCTGCTGGTCGCGGTTCCCAGGTCGCGCACCGGCACCGCGTTCTGGACGGCGAGTGTGAAGACCGCAAAGCTCGGGCCGACGCCGAGCCCGGCGATCGCCATCCACAGCCAGAGGATCGGCAGTGGGGTGTCGGGGCGGATGTTCGTCAGCAGGAAGAGCCCGGCCGCGGTCACGAGGAAGGCGCTGAAGATGAGCGTCTTGTAGCGTCCGATGCGGGCCACGATCTGCCCGCTGGCGATGGCCGACACGATCAGCCCTCCGAGGAGCGGCAGGATCTGGTAGCCGGATTCGGTCGGCGAGCTGCCGTTCACGATCTGGAACCAGCGCGGCAGGAACACGACCGCCGCGAAGAACCCGGTGGCGGCGAGGAACATCGCCAGCACGCTGGCGGTGAACGTGCGCATCCGGAACAGGCGCAGCGGAAGAATCGGCTCCTGCGCCCGGGACTCGGCCCACACGAAGGCGACCAGCACCGCCAGGCCCAGCGCAATCAGCCCGCCAACTTCGAGATCCGTCCAGTCCCCGAATTGCTTGTTCGTGAAGCCGACCAGGATCGGCGCCAGGCCGCCAACCAGGAGCGCCGCTCCGAGGTAGTCGACGTGCCGATCGGCATCGGCCTCGCGGTGGACCGGCAACGTCCGCCAGATGATGTAGAGCACCACGATGCCGAGCGGGATGTTCACGTAGAAGATCCAGTGCCAGCCGAAGTTCTCGGTGATGAGGCCGCCGATGGCGGGGCCGAGGATCGAGCTCAGCCCGAACACGGCGCCGAAGAAGCCCTGGTACTTGCCGCGCTCCGAGGGCGCGAAGATGTCGCCGATGATGGCCAGCGCGATCGGGAACAGCGCGCCGGCGCCGAGACCCTGGACGCCGCGGAACACGAGGAACTGCCACATCTCCTGGCTGAGGCCGCAGAGCAACGAGCCGATCAGGAAGATGCTCACCCCAAACAGGAAGATCGGCCGCCGCCCGACGATGTCCGACAGCTTCCCGTACAGCGGCCCGGAGACCGTCGCGGTCAGCAGATAGGCGGTGAAGGCCCACACGTAGACGTCGTTGCCCTGGAGGTCGGTGACGATCGTCGGGAGCGCCGTTCCCACGATCGTCTGGTCCAGGGCGGACAGGAAGATGCCGAGGAGCACGGCGCCGAGGATCTCCATCCGGACGCGGTGCGGCAGCTCGATGGGCGCGACGTCATGGCCTCGGGGATCAACGGTCACTGGGGGGTGCCTCATCATCGGTGCTCGGGAATCAGGACCGCGGTCCGCGGGCGAACTCATCGGTGCCCACGCATCTTCCACCGTTTCGCCGATTCGTGCACGGGCCTGCCCGAACCCCACCGGCACGTGCCGCAGCGGCAACCAT
>DASVEQ010000037.1:0-15123 GCA_036380455.1 Candidatus Limnocylindria bacterium
TCCAAACCGCCGAGCCGTACGAAGAGCTGCGCGACGGCACCCTGAACATCCTCTTCGTCGGTCGCCTCGAGGAGCGAAAGGGCCTCACTCACCTGCTCCAGGCCTACCACCGGCTGCGGAAGCGCAGGGTGGACGCGCGCCTCCTCGTGGTGGGTGACGGGCCGAAGCGGCGCGAGTACAAGCGCTTCGTCGGCCTGCGCGGCATCCGCGACGTCGAGTTCCTCGGCCGGGTCAGCGACGAGGACAAGGTCCGCTACTTCGCCTCGGCCGACATCTACTGCGCGCCGAACACCGGCCAGGAGTCGTTCGGCATCGTGCTGCTCGAGGCGATGGCCGCCGGCGTGCCCATCGTCGCGTCCGACATCCACGGCTTCAAGCGCGTCGTCGAGCGCAACGTGCAGGGCCTCCTGGTCGAGCCGCGCAACCCGCGGGCGCTGGCCGCCGGCCTCTACACCCTCGCCCGCGACCCCGAGCTGCGCAACGACATGGGCGAGGCCGGCCGCGCCCGCGCCCCGGAGTTCACGTGGGACCGGGTGACCGAGCAGATCGTCGACTTCTACTACGAGACGCGAGAACGAGTCCTGGCGCAGCGCTCATAGATCGGCGGGCCGTTCACGCGAGCGCGCCGTGGCGTGCGCTGGCGCCGATGCATCGGCGGATGCATCACCGGAGCTCCGCGCGTGGGTCGCTCCGGTGAACGGCTCGCTCATCCATGGCTGAATCCGCGCGAAAGCAACGGCCGACGTGAAGGATTCGCTCATCGTTCGGCGCGGCCCGTGATCGATCACGTCGCCGGCCCGTCCATCGGCTTGCGCAGCGCCACGTAGCGGTCGTGGACCTCGAAGCCGGCCGCCTCGTACAGGGCATTGGCGCCAGTCGGGTTGTCGGCGTCGACGCCCAGGATGGCGCTCGTCATGCCGCGGTCCCGGAGGAGCGTCAGTGAACGGCCGATGAGGGCGCTCGCCAGCCCGCGCCTCCGCCACTGCCGCCGGGTGTACACGGAACTGAGCCAGCCGCGCCGCAGCCCGAGTCCCGCATTCTCGGCCGGGCGGATCTCGTTCCAGACGCCGCCGGCCACGTCGTCGCCGTGCCAGGCGGTCAACCACAGCGAGGTGTCGGTGTCCGGGTCGGCCAGGATGCGCCGGAGCTGCTCGAGCGACTCGTCCGACCCGCCCCAGTGGTCGCGGAACGCCTCGCGGTTCGCCCGCCAGATCGTCTCGTGCTGGTCCGGCGTCACCGGACGCAGCTCGAGGCCCTCGGGCAGTGGCGGCTCGACGATGCCTTCCAGGGTCGGGCGCACCATGTCGGTGAACCAGCGCACCGGCGTGTAGCCGTTGGCGCGCAGGAGGGCCTCGGATGGTCGGCCGGCGGGCGCGAACGACATGAGGACCGCCTCCCGGTCGTGCGTGTGCGTGGCAGCCACCGCCATCGCGCGTGCCTCGAGCTCCTCGAGCAGAACGGTGCCGAACCCGCGGCCGCGGAAGTCCGGGGCGACCGTCCCGAAGATGCGGTAGTCGCGGGAACGGCCGTCGCGGTTGTCGGCCCAGTCGCCTCGCCCGGCGGCCACGATCCGGCCATCCAGCTCCCCGAGCACGACGTCGCGCCCAGGGTCGAACTGCTCGGAGGCGTGGGCGAGCCAGGCCGCGAGGCCCTCCTCGGTCCAGACTTCCTCGATCCGGTCGGCCGCAGCGGCCGTGTTGTATACGCGGACGATCTCCGCCACGTCCGACGTCCCGGCGTACGGGCGGATCCGCAGGGCGGTCGCGGTGGTCATCGGCCGCCCTCCATCGGCTTGCGCCACTGCGTGAACCGCTCGGTCACCCGGAATCCCGCGGACTCATACAGGCCGAAGGCGCCGGATGGGTTGGCCGCGTCGACGCCGAGCGCCGCCGCCTCGAGGCCCTCGCTTCGCAGCCGATGCAGCGAGCGGACGATGAGCGCCCGGGCCAGCCCTCGACGCCGCCAGGCTCGACGGGTGAAGACCGAGTCGAGCCAGCCGCGCTTGAGGCCGAGCTGGCGGTTCTCCTCCGGATAGACCGCGTTGAGCACCGCCGCGGCAACTTCCTCGCCGTCCCATGCCACCACCATCCGCTCCGGCTGGAAGTCGGGCGACTCGATCCAGCGCCGGTAGCTCGCCTCCGAGTCGTCGAATCCGCCCCAGTGGTCGCGGAACGCATCGTGGTCGGCGCGCCAGATGGCCGGCGCGTCGGCCGCCGAGACGGCCCGGATCTCGAGCCCATCGGGCAGCTCCGGGACTTCCGGCAGCTCGTCGGTCAGAGACCGCTCCATGTCGGCGAACCAGCGCACCGGCGTGTAGCCCGAGCGTTCGGCCAGGATCGGCGCGCCGGCGCTCGTGTCGGCCGTGCCGAACCCGTGCGCCCGCGGACGGTCCGCTTCGTGGGTGGCGGCCAGCTCGCGGGCCTCCGCCTCGTTCCGCCGCAACATGACCGTGCCGATTCCCCGCCGTCGAACCGACGGATCGACCCAGCAACGGGAGCGGTACTCGCGCACGCCGTCAGAGGTGTCGATCCACGAGCGCTCGGCAATCGCCACCATCCGCCCGCCGAGCTCCACGATGTCGACGTCCCGCGCCGGGTCGAACTGCTCGGACGGGTGCGACCACCACGCCCGCTGGTCGTCCAGGCTCGCGCGCGAAGACACCCCGTCGGCGACCCATTCCGCGTTGCCGATGCGGACCGCCTCGGGCAGGTCGGCCTCGCCCGCAAAGGCACGGAAGACGAGGCCCGGGATCTCAACTGCGGTGGCGGCAGGATCGGTGAACGTCACGAGCCTCTCCTGGGTCGATCGTCGGTACGGGATGGACAGCGCACGACTATCCAACCCTCTTGAGCTTGCCGGTGCGCTTCGCGTAGCGCTCCGCGATGCCGAACACGTAGACGCCGAGCGGGATGAGCACGACGCCCATGACCAGCAGCGGCCACACATTGTGGAGCAGCTCGGTGACGGGCTTGCCGTAGATCAGGCCCTCACGAATGCCGTCGAGCACGTAAGTGCCCGGCGAGAACTGCCCGACGATCTGCATCCATTGGGGCAGGATGTCCGGCTCGTAGTACACCCCGCTGAACAGCAAGATGATCGACTGGATGACGAACACCATCTGGTCGCCCCGCTCCACGTAGAGCAGCGGCAGGATGGCGGCCATCATCCCCACCCCGACGAAGCTGATGCTGCCCAGCGCCAGGAACACCGCGGCGGTCACGAAGTTGCCGCCGGTGAACTCGACGTCGAAGAAGAGCAGCATCACGGCGAGGATGATCACCATCTGGATCACCGCGTAGGCCACGGCGAAGAGGGTGGATCCCACCAGCTGGGTGTAGCGCCGCACCGGCGCCATGAACGTGTACTCGAGCGTGCCCTCCCATCGCTCCCAGGTGACCGTCTCGCCGATGAAGCCGAAGACGATCGAGAGGAAGTTCCAGAAGATCGTGCCGATGATCAGCACCTGGAGCAGCTCCGCGTCGCCCTGCGCGACGCCGATGAAGGCCACGGCCAGGGCGGCCGCCAGCGAGTAGATCAGCCAGGCGACTTCCCAGCCCCAGTACCGCTTCGTCAGGTTGAAGTTGCGCTCCACGAAGGCCAGGCTGGCCCGCAGCTCACGCGTTGCGATCGTCATCGATCTGTTCCTTCGATTTCCGTTCTGTTCGGCCCGTGTGGCCTGTGCTGTGCCGATCTCGCGGGGTCGCGACGGCCCGGCCGGGCCCTCAACGGGCCGCGGCCGGACGCATCGGCTGCTCGTTCGCCAGTCGGTGGCCGAGGCTCACCAGCTGTCGACCGATCCAGCGGCGCACGACGCGCCGCTCGTGGCGCGACCGCACCGAGAGGCTCGTGCGGCGCAGCCGCTCCTGGCGCTCCCCAATGAGAGCGAGCACGATCCCCAGATCCAGGTAGCTGTGCACGTCCATCACCTCCTCTCGTTCGTCCTACTCGTCGTCGTCTTCCTTGTCCTCGTCGACATCGTCGTCGAGGCTCTTGCCGGTGAACGTCATGAACACGCTCTCCAACGTCGGCTCCTTGGCGTACTCGCGCGCCACCAGCTCCTTCAGCTCGTCCGGCGTCCCCTCCGCCACGACACGCCCGTCGTTGATGAGCGCAAGCCGGTCACACAGCCGCTCCGCCTCGGCGAGGTCGTGCGTCGTGAGCACGATCGTCGCGTCATGCGAGTCGCGGACCTCCTCGATGAAGGTCTGGACGTCCAGCTTCGACCGTGGGTCGAGGCCGGTGGTCGGCTCGTCCAGCAGCAGCACCGTCGGGCTCGTCAGCAGCGCCCGCGCGATCGCGACCTTCTGCTGCATGCCCCGGCTCATCTGCTCGACCGGCCGGTCCAGCCGCTTCTCGCCGACGCCTAGCCGAGCCAGGATCGCGATGACCTGGACCTTCGCCTTCTTCGCGTCCATCCCGTAGAGCCGTGCCGCGTACGACAGGTTCTCGTGCGGGCTGAGCTTCTTGAAGAAGGCCGCGTCCACGCTCACCCGGTTGATGAGCTGCTTCACCGCCATCTCGTCGCGCACGACGTCGTGCCCGAAGACCTCGACCCGGCCGCCATCCAGCGTCAGCAGCGTGCTGACCAGCCGGATGAGCGTGCTCTTGCCGGACCCGTTCGCGCCGAGGATGCCGTAGATCTCGCCGCGACGGATCGACATGCTCACGTCGTTGACGGCGAACACGTCCTTCCGCTTGCGGCCCACCACGAACCGCTTCGTGGCGTGGTCGATGAACAGCGCCGGCTGCTCGCCATCCGGCGGTGGGCCGACACGGCGAACCGGCCCGGTCGCCGCCATCGGTGCCGAAGCGGTCTTCGGTTCCTTCATGAGCTCGATCATCGTCGTTGTCCCATAGCTGTTCGCTGCCCGATTCGTTGGTGGCCGCACATGGGAAGAGCCGCGGCCCGCTCTGCGGTCCGCGGCTCTCGTGACGCCCGAGGGCATCAAAAAACCGTGGACCCGATCCGGCCCACGGCTCTGGTGTCTGCCTCGACAGGTCTACTGTCGCTGCTCTACCTCGACCAGGGCACAGATCTCCCGTCGACTTCGCTGCCGGTAGGCGCGAGTCGGTGCGCGATGAAGGCGCAAGTGCGGAGATGCATTGCCGTCAGATCGCTCCCCGTACTGGTGGTTGGCTCGCCGGACACCCGCAGCGCAGCATGAACCGCCGCGGACTGGTGGTGCCGGCGGAGTCTACGACCGCCGCTTGCTCGGTGTCAAGCAAAGGACGTAGGCGGGCATGGGCCATCCGGCACTATCTCCGCGGTTGCGCAGGGCGGTACGGTGATGTTCCGAGCAGGAGAGTTAGCTGACCATGCGCGTCAACCGCGGCCTCGTCTTCTGGGGCGTGGCCCTCGTCACAGCCGGCGCGGTGGCGCTGGCCATTCAATCGGACCTCATCGCCGGTGACACCGCGCGCGAGGCATGGCTGCTGTGGCCGGTCGTGCTGATCGTGATCGGCCTGGCGGTGATCAGCGCCCGGACCCCGTTCGCCATGGTGGCGACGCTCGCCGCCGGCCTCGTGGCCGGAGGGTTGGCCGGTACCCTGGTGGCCGGCTGGCCCGACGGGATGTCGATCGGCTGCGGCGGGGAGACCGACAGCCGGACCGCCGCCAACGGTGACTTCAGCGGCGCATCGGCCAGCGTCGAGCTCGACTTCGACTGCGGAGACCTGGCGGTGGCCATGGGCCAGGGTACGGCGTGGGACATCGAGGCCCTGTACGGATCGGACAGTGAGCCCCAGATCAGCTCCGACGCGGATTCGCTGCGGGTGTTGCTCGATGACGCCGGGTCTTTCATCGGCTTCGCTGACGACCGACAGGACTGGGACGTGACGCTGCCGCTCGACGTGGAGCTCGCGCTCAACGTGAGCGCCAACGCCGCCAGCTCGGTCCTCGAACTCGGCGGGGCGAACATTTCGGACCTGTCGATCGACGCGAACGCCGGCGAGGTGACGCTCGGACTGGGCGGTGCGGCGGTCGCCGACTTCTCCATGAACGCCAACGCGGGGTCCGTGGGCATGACCGTCGACCACGCCACGACGCTGGCAGGGTCGGTGGAGATGAATGCCGGGTCGCTGGAGCTGTGCGTGGACGATGGAGTCTCGGTGGCGATCACCGTCAGCGACGACAACATCACGTTCAGCCACGATCTCGGCGACAGCGGCCTCTCCCGCAGCGGCGACACGTGGCGCAGCGGTGACGGCACCGCGGACGTGACGCTCAACATCGACGGCAACGCCGCCAGCTTCTCGTACAACCCCGACGGAGGTTGCTCATGACCCGCCGGCTCTACCGGTCACGGACCGATTCCGTCCTCGGCGGCGTGGCCGCCGGCCTTGCCAACTACCTGAACACCGATCCGGCGCTCGTCCGCATCGGATGGGCGATCCTCGTGCCGATCACGAACGGCGCCGCCTTCCTGGCCTACATCGTGGCCTGGATCGTGATCCCCGAGGCACCCGTCGGAGTGAGCGGCGAGGCGGCCGCGGATGAGGCGCCCGGGGCGGGAGACGCCGCCATGCCGGCCGTCGGAAACCCCCCTGCGTCGACGGCTGAGCGCCACGACGGTGGGCGCGCCGGCCTCGTGGTCGGTATCGGGCTCGTGCTGCTCGGGGTCTGGTTCCTGCTCCGCGACTACCTGCCGGACTTCGACTGGAACTGGCTGTGGCCGGCGATCCTCATCGGCGTCGGCGCCCTCATCCTCATCGGTTCAGCGAGGCGCAGGGACTAGCCTGCCGACGCACCGCCGCGGCGGCGGCCCGATCGGTGGCACCTGACGGCCGGCGGCGATCACCCGCCGCGGCGGCGGCCCGATCGGTGGCTCCTGACTGCTGGCGGCGATCACCCCGCCGCAACGCAGGCCCCGCGCTTGATCAGCCGCCCTCGGGCATCGGCGGCGTGGAGGTCTGGACGGGCGGCCCACGACGGTCCCACCGAGAGCGGCCCACGAGCGCAAACGCCACCGCCGCCGCGGCAACGAGCGCGCCGGCGATCGCCTTGAGGCTGTCGGCGGTGAGGAGCTCGGCGCGCTCGCCGGTGGGTGGGTCGGGGAACTGGAAGGCGAAGTTCCACGGCGGGAGCGCGCGGGCGGCGTTGATGTACCAGTCCGGCATCGGCAGCGCGGAGCCGAGCGGGAATACCAGGATGCCGACGACCACCACGAGAGCGAGGTAGCCGACCGCCAGGTCCCGCCACGCTGGGCGCCGCAGCAGCTCGTCGACGACGTAGGCGATCGCGATCATCGCGAACAGCACGGCGGTGAAGTAGTGGTATGCGAACGTGGCGCGCTCGATCCGTACCCAGGGAACGAGCTGGAAGGCGAAGGCGGCCACGACGAGGACGAGGGCCGTCGACCGCCGCTTCCAGGCCAGGACGGCGCAGGCCACGATCGCCGGCACGCCGGCCCACGACAGGATCGGGTTGCCCCCGTTGTAGATCACCGCGATCTGGTCCCGGTCGAACGTCCCGTTGTAGAACCACGTCGGCTTGAGCGCCAGCGGCCAGCTCCACCACGGCGAGGCGCTGTCGTGGCCGGCGGTGAGATTGAAGTGATAGCCGAACATCTGGGCGTGGAGCTCCTCCACGGACCAGCCGTAGCCCGGTCCGCCGGCTGCCGTCCAGTCGTGCCCGAGCTGGAGGTACGGGACGTAGCTGAGCCCGTACACCGTCAGCGGCACGATCACCAGGCAGGCCCCCATCCACGCCCAGGCGAACCCGCCCATCTCGCCGGGCTGCCACCAGCGAGCATCCGAGGAGGGATGGCGGAGGGAGGTCAATGCGCGCCAGGCGAGCAGGAGCCCGCCGATCCCGAGCATGACGAAGGCGGGCCATTCCGCCTCCGCGCCGCGCGCCAGCAGCCCGAACACGTACTCCACCGCCGATCCCGAGGTTCGTGACGAATCGACGGAGTCGAAGGCGAGGACGAAGGCGAGACCGACGCCGGTGACCACCGCGACGGTGGCCGGCAACGCGGTGAATGCCTCGCCGACGTCGAACCGGATCGGACGCGCCCAGGTGATCGCGAGCGCCAGCCCCAGCAGTCCCAGCATGATCACGAGGAACGGCCACGGCGCGCCGATGCCGCCCACCACCGCGGCGAGGGCGACGACACCCACGAGCACCAGTCGCCCGAGCGCCGAGCGCGCGAGGACGAGCACGATCAGCCCGACCATCGCATAGAAGCCGACCCACTTCGTGGCCGCCGCCAGGCCGACGAGCACCCCCACCAGCGGCATGACCCACCAGGCGCTCCGGGCCCAGCGGCCGGACCACACCTGCCAGAACAGGGCGTAGGCCGCGACGATGAAGGTCGCCACGAAGATGTCGTTCATGCTGATCCGGCTCATCACGAAGCTCATCCCGTCGACCGCCACGAAGGCGGCGGCGAGGACCGCGATCCGGCGGCGGCTGAACATCGTGGCGGCGAGCAGGTAGATCAGCCCGACCAGCGCCGCCCCGAAGGCGACGCCGGCCAGGCGCCAGGCAAACGCATTGCTCCCGGCGTCGACGCGGACCAGGCTGCCCCCGCCCGACGCATCCGCCACGCTGACGACCATGCGAGCGTGGTCGTCGCTCTGCGCGGTGGAGGCCACATCGAAGGCGAGCGCCAGCGGAATGCCCGGCAGGGCCGTCGTGTCGAACGCCCCCGCGCCGATCGTGCCGGCGCGGCGCGACTCGACGTGCGGCTCGATCGCCCAGGCTTCGGGCGTCCCGTCGGGGCCGGTGCCGGCCACGTACACGATCCCCGCCACGCGCTGATGCCCGATGAGCGTGCCCGCGCCCGGCAGCGGCACGAGCCCGATCCGGCTTCGACCGTCCGCGTCCAGCGCGGCAATCCCACCCGGGGTGGCGGGGTGCTCGTCGGTGGCCTCGAGCGGGCCGGTGAGCGCGAAGAGCTGCTGGTCCTCGCCGTTTCCTCGGGTGATGAGGGGGCCGATGAGCGGCGCATCGGCCGAGACTCGCTCGAGCTCCTCGAGGGTCGTCGCGTCGAGGAATCCCACGTCGCCGGTGGCCGCGTCGGCGACGACGACCGCGTCCGGCTCTTCGTCCACCCCATGGACGAGGCCGATGCCGCCGTACGCTCCTTCGCTGGTGGCCCGAACCGCCCCCGATTCCCGCTCCACCACCGCGATCGAGTCCGGCCCGCGCAGGAGCAGCGGGTCGGCGGCGTCGGCCGGCACAAGCACCTCGTTGATCGCGACCAGCTCCGAGGCGATCGGCGGGCCGGCCGGCGGCGCGCGGCCGTCGGGAGAGGCGAGCAGGCCGGCAAGCTCGTAGGTCTCGACCGTGCCGCCGTCCGCCCGTCCGACGAGCAGCACCGGCCCTTCCGGGTCGTAGCCGAGGCTGGCCACCGGGCCTCCCGCCGACCAGCGGGCCAGCTCCTCGCCGTTCGCCGCGTCAGAGGCCACGATCGTCGACGGGCTCTCGACGGTGAAGGCGACCGAGCGCCGCCAGCCCGCCGAAGCGCGCTGCGGCGCAACGGCGAGCGCGCTCGACGGGCCTGCCAGCGGCGCCGCGCCCGTTACCGCGTTCGGATCCGCCACCATGATGCCGCCGGCGATGAGGTACTTCGCGAGCATCGGGTGCGTCCACTCATAGACATCGCGGTCCCAGCCCTCCTGCCAGGCGCTGAGGAACTCGGTGGCGGATCGGCCGTGGTAGACCTCGTCGAAGTGCTGGCTGCGGGGGAGTTCGAGGCGCCACAACCGGAAGACGAGCGCGAAGGACACGAGCGCCAGGAGGATGAGCGTGTCCCGTCGGGTCAGGCGGCGACCGGGCTCCCGGTAGTACGCGTCGGCGGCGTTCGGCGCCAGCCATCCGAGCCGGCGGCCGCCGCCGGGTGCAGCCTCCCTGGCGCTGGTGGGGGTGCGGGGGCGGGGCTCGGGCGGTGGCAACGCCGCCACCGGGGGAGCCTCGTCCATCGGCATCAATGACAGGCGCATGGAGCGCCAGACGACGACGGCCAGGAGCGCGACGCCACCCAGGCAGAGGAGCCAGATCCCCCAGTCGGTGAGCACCGTCGAGGTCAGGAACGCGTCCTGCGGCATGGCCTCGCCGTTCCAACCCGGATTGTTCACGGTCCCGGTGAATGACCAGTCCTCGGTGTAGGCCCAGTAGACGTTGAGGAAGAAGAGCGCGGAGAGCGCGCCGTACAGCCAGGGCCAGCCACGCCAGGCGAGGACGAGCGGGGCGGCCAGGGCGAGGGCCGGGAACAGGTACCGCTCGTGGACGCGGGTGGGGAGGACGAAGAAGGCGATGGCCACCACGAGCGAGGCGAGGAGCAGGCCGCGGGGGTCGTCGCGCCGAACGACCTGCCAGAGCGCGATGAGCAGGACCGCGACGAACAGCAAGGTCCCCACCTGCTGCCAGGTGAGGCCGATACCACCCACCACCAGGCCGACGACCCGGTCGTCCCCGCGGAAGAAGGTGTCGCCGAGCTCGGAGAACGGGTTGCGCCACATGCTGAACGCGTTGATCGTCAGCCCGGTGTACGTCTCCGACGCCTGGCAGAACTTCCCGAGCAGGCTGCGCTCCGGGTCCGCCGCGGGCAGGCCGAAGCACGACTGCGCCGTCGAGTCGGGAACGAAGATGGTCATCCCGAACGGGAGGATGAGCACGGTCAGGCTGATCACGCCGGCCGCCAGCGAGGTGAGGACGCGGAGCTGGTCGCGTCGGCCCTCGTGCTCCGGGTCGGCGGACCGGCCGAACAGGTGGCGCTTCAGGCCGACGATGGCCACGATCGGGATGAGGAAGCCGAACTGGAACTTCACGAGCAGGGCGACGACCGCTCCGACGGCCGCGGCCTCCGTCCAGCCACGCGCCAGGGCGTACAGCGTCGCGAGCAGCACGAGGGTTCCGACCGAGTCGATCTGGCCCCAGACCGCCGAGTCGAAGACCACTCCGGGGTTGAACAGGTAGAGCGCCGCGGCGGCGATGCCGAGGGTTTCGGCGCGGATCCCGACGCGCGTGCGCGCGAGGAGCTGCGGACCCCATCGGCGGCCAAGGACGAACAGGAGCCAGGCGACACCGACGTCAGCCAGGATGCCGGGGATCTTCACGAGCCCACCGGTCGCGTTCTGCCCGACCAGCGGCGTCAGTGCCGCCCCGATCTCGCCGAGGAACCACAGGACGTAGAGGTAGCCGGGCGGGTAGTCGGCGAAGTAGCCGGGCTCGTAGAACGCGCCCGGCCCGACGCTGGCCATGCGCTGGCCCCAGGCGTTGAAGGCGCCGAGGTCGTTGCCCAGGCCGCTCAGCGGCATGTAGATGCCGGCGATGAAGGCGCGCAGGATGAGGCCGACGACGAGGATCGTCGTGAGAATCGTCCGGGTGTCGAGTGCCCGGAATGCGTCGATCGCTCCCACGCCCCGTCGGCCGACGGGGTCGCGGGTCATCGGCAGCGGCGCCCCCGTGGAGCGCGCCGTATGGTGTCGCTCGCCAAGGTGGCGGTGAGTATACATTCGAGCCCCGGACGGCTCCCCAGCGCGGTTGGTTGCGCCGCGTGTACGATCACGCCCGCATGACCGACGACGCCCACGCCCGTCCGCGCCTCTCCTTCTTCTTTCCCGCCTACAACGAGGAGGAGAACGTCGCCGAGACCGTCCGCCGCGCGCTCGAGGAGATCGGGCCGCTGGTGGAGGGCTCGATCGAGGTGCTCGTCGTCGACGACGGCTCGACCGACCGCACGCCCGAGCTGGCCGATGCGCTCGCGGCCGGCGACGCCCGCGTGCGGGTCCACCACCAGGAGAACCGCGGCTACGGCGGCGCGCTGCGGGCCGGCTTCGCGAATGCGCGCGGGGAGCTCATCGGCTTCTCGGACGGTGACCTCCAGTTCGACCTGCGCGAGTTCTCGCGGCTGCTCGACCGCCTGGCCGATGCGTCCCGCCCGGTGGGCGCGGTGATCGGCTACCGGATGAAGCGGCGCGATCCGCCGCATCGGATCGTCATCGCCAAGACGTACAACGCGATTGTGTCGGTCCTCTTCGGCCTGCGGGTGCGGGACATCGACTGTGCCATGAAGGTCTTCCGGCGCGAGGTCTTCGATGGCCTGCGCCTGGAGACCGATTCGCCCTTTCTGTCGGCCGAGCTGCTGATCAAGCTCCGCGCGCGCGGCGAGCAGATGGCCCAGGTCGGCGTCACCCACTACCCGCGGGCGGCCGGCACGAACACCGGGGCATCCTTCCGCAAGATCCTGCGGACCTTCCGGGACATCGGTCGCCTGCGCTTGGCGCTCTGGACTCGGCGCTCGGATGTCCTTGGGCCGGCACGGGCTCGATAGGATCCGTCACGGGCCACGCTGCCATTCCGTGGGCCTATCGGCTAATGAGTGGCCGGATTGTGCGTGCGGCGGGAGCAGCGGATAGGCAGAAGGCCGGCTGCGTGTCCTCGCGTCGCGCCCGGCGAGAATCCGGCCACAGATTGACCGATACGCCCGCCCTGCGGGAATCGCGACGGGGAACCGATGCCCGCAGCGCCGACCCCTACGACTCCTCGCTGGGCCCGGTCTCGCCGCCCTGGTTCGGCAGGTCGACGTCGAGGCTGTTCACGAACTCGCGGAAGACCGCCAGCCTCTCCTCCTCCTCGGCGCTCGTCTCCTCGGTCCCGTCCGGCTCGACGCCGGCCTCGTCGAGGACGCGCTCGTCGACGTAGATCGGCGAGCCGGTGCGCACCGCGACGCCGATGGCGTCAGACGTGCGCGAGTCGACCTCGGTCTCGTCGCCCGCCGCCGTCTCGAGGTAGAGGCGCGCGTGGAAGGTGCCCTCGGTGACGTGGGTGACGACCACCCGGCTCACGCTGGAGCCGAGGGCGGCGACGGTGCTCACGAGGAGGTCGTGGGTCAGCGGCCGCTCCGCGGACAGGCCCTGGAGCTTCATGGCGATCGCGTTCGCCTCGGACGGACCGATCCAGATCGGCAGGTAGCGGTCCCGCTCCGACTCCTTGAGGATCACGACGTGCTGGCTGGAGAGCATGTGCACTCGCACGCTCTCCACCACCATCTCGATGAGCCGAACGCGGCCGAACGGCTGCTGCTCCGCCATGGATCGATTCTACCGGCTGCTATTCCAGCACGAGCCGCACCACCCCCTGCGGCGTGAGCAGGTAGGCGACCGGCGGTCCATCGGCGACCGAGGTCACGGACAGCCCTCTGACGTCGGCCAGCGCCCGGGCGCCCTGCCCACGGGACGGGGCGAGCCACTGCCGCACGAACGCGCCGTCGGCGCGCTGGAAGGCGAGGAGCCGATCGTGAGCGGCGTCGTAGACGTAGAGCAACTCGCGGTCTCCCACGGTTGCCCCGTCGAGCAGCCGATAGTCGAGCCCGGGTCGAACGTCGGCGTCCGGAGGCGGGTCGAGCGAGTAGTCCTCCTGCGGTCGCGGCGAACCGAAGTCCACGCGGGTGACGGTGTCGGCATGGAGCAGCCAGGCGTTCACGTCGACACGCAGGTCACGAGCCTCCCGCGGGTCGAGGTCGGGGTCGCCGGTCAGGAACGGCTCGGCCGGGTCGGGGTAGTTCACCGGGATCACCGCCGGCGGAGACCAGCGCCGGATCCCGCCGCTTTCGGGGTCGACGAGGTAGAGGTTGAAGATCTCGAGCGGGGGCCGGTGCTGGAGCGCGCCGATCAGCGTCGCCGCCGAGCTGAGCGACTCGGCGCCGTTGAGGATCATCGGGCGCGGGATGCGTTCGGCCAGGTCGATGCGCCACGCTCCGCGCGTACGGTCGATGACCACCACGTCCGTGGCCGCGGTGGCGATCAGCCACGGGTCGCCGGGCACCTCGCCCGACTCGAGCGCCTGGCCGGCGCGGTAGATGACCTCGGTGCTCCCGTCCGAAGCATCGACGCGCACGACGCGGCCGCGGCCGGTCTCGAGGACCCAGAGAGAGCCGTCGCTGGCGGCCACCATGTCGGCCGTATCGACGTCCTCGAAGGCCGCGGCAAGATCGGCCACCATGTCGGGCTCATCGATGCGCTGGACCCGGTACAGCGCGTCCAGGCGCCCTTCCACGCGGCTCCGGAGGCGGGCGAGATCTTCCTCGGCCACGCCGACCGACCGCGCGCGCTCGATCGCCCCGTGGGCGTCGGCCAGCAGGGCCGTCGCTCCAACCGGGTCGCGGTCGACGAGGTCGGCGCCGTCAACCCGTTCCTGGACCATGCGGATCAGATCGGAGGCCTCGGTGATGGCCTCGCGCGCCACGCTGGCACGGGGAATGGCGTCGGTGGGACGGACCGACGGCAGGGCGGCGACCGTGGCACCCACCGCCATGAGGGCGGCCACCACCGCCATGCCGACGATCCCGAGCCGTCGCCGGCGTCCCTGCTCGCGCTCGGCGGTGCGTGGGATCGAGCGCGGGTACTCCGGACGCCTGCGCGGCACGAACGCGAGGACCCAGGAGAGCACGGTGAGGATCGCCCGCCCGAGCGCGCTCTTCGCGCCCTCCGCGGCGTCGCCCGCTCGATGCAGCCCTCGTCCGATGGCGTCGGCCAGCGGCACCGGGCTCTGGTCCGGCAATCCGGCGAACGGTTCGGCCGGGCGGACCGGCTCGAGCTGGTGGGTCGTGGCGGTTGCCGACAGCTCGGTGATCTCGATGGCCAGGAGGCCGTCCGAGCCGGACCCGCCCCGGATGCTGAAGACCTGCTGGAGATACTCGACCGCCTGCGCGGGCCGCATCCCGGCCAGCGCCCGCTTCAGCTCCTCCACCCCCACCGCATGCGCCAGGTGGCGACTCACGAGACCGATGCGGTCACCTGGCGCCACCCCGCCCTGCCAGGTGTAGGGCTGCACCTCGAGCGCCTCGCCGAGAGTGCCGGCCACCCGCCGGCGGCGGACCCGGGGGTCCTCCTCGCTGACGGCCGGCGGAGGCGGGACCTCGTACATCCGGCCCTCGCGGACGATGACCGCGCTCGCCGGCCCGAGCTTCGCGACGTGGGCCTCCCGGCCGCGAACCACGAGCGCCACGATGCTCACGCCGCAGCGCCGCGGGATGGCGAGCCGCCGCCGCTGGTGGTAGAGGCGGCGATTTGCCGTCCCGAGCGCCTTCGACAGCGCGACGAGCACTCCGGCCGAGAGATCGTAGTAGTAGTCGTGAGTGAGGGCGTCGACCGCCTCCCGTGCTGCGCGGGCCAGCG
>DASVEQ010000038.1:0-3632 GCA_036380455.1 Candidatus Limnocylindria bacterium
TCGATGGCGACGTTCGAGGCGCCCGCGCCGCCGAACACCGCGGTCGCCAGCGTCGGCGAGACGGCTCGCACACCGCCGGCAACGTAGGCCGCGTGCTGCTCCTCGCCGAACGCAACGCCCCCGAGGGCCGAGCCGATCCACACCCCGGTTCGTGCGGGGTCTCGTGGCGAGCGCGTCCAGCACGCGTGGTCGACCGCCATGCGTGCGGCGACCACCGCCAGCTGGCTGAACCGATCGAGCCGGCGCGCTCGTTTCGCATCGAGATGGTCCGATGGACGGAAGTCCTCGATCTGTGCGGCCACGCGCGACGGGAACGGCGAGGGGTCGAAACGATCGATGCTCCGCACCGCCGAACGGTTGGCGAGCACCCCATCCCACAGGCCGCTGGCGCCGTGCCCGATCGGCGTCACGGCGCCGATGCCGGTGATCGCGACGCGATGAGGCCTCATCCGCCTGCCTCGGCCAGGCCCTTGATGGTCCGCAGCGTGCGACCGGCGATCGCGTCGATGAAGTGGGGACCGATCACCCGTTCGGCGGCGAACGCGCCGATCAGCGGCCACCCGAGCTGGAGGTCGTGCTCGATGCTGACCTCCCAGCCGTCCCCCTCCGGCTCGAAGCGCCAGGCGACGTCCATGCCACGGGTGACGCCACCGGTGTGACGGAACTCGATGCGGCGCTGCTCGGGGAGCGGCCGCTGCACGGCGGCCCACGCCACCGGGATCGGCCCGCGACGCGCACCCATCGCGAAGTGCCGCGTGCCGGTGTCGGCGGGAAGGGGGCGGACGTAGCGGTAGTGGGGGAGCCGCTCCGGCCAGCGCTCGATTTCGGCGGCCAGCCGGAAGATGCGCTCGTACGGCGCCCGGACGTGGACCCGCATCACGCTCTTCATGGTCGGAGCACACGCGCCAGGAAGACGGGGGAGAGGGCGTCGCTGGCCGGCCGGCAGTCGCCGAGCGCCGATCCGAGCCGTGCGGCGAGCTCGGGTCGAGCGGCGAGCCTCCGGAGCGCGTAGCCCATGACCGGCCGAACGGCCAGCAGGGCCTGGATCGTCCAGGTCAGGGCGTCCTTGGCGGCGAAGGCCGCCTGTCGGGCGGCCAGGTAGCGCTCCGCCGCGCCGTCGTCGCCGCAGGCGAGCGCCTCGGCCGCGGCGCGGGCGGATCGCAGCGCGCGGTAGATCCCCTCGCCGGTGAACGGGTCGACGAAGCCGGCCGCGTCGCCGATGAGCATCCAGCCCGGCCCTGCCGCGCGTGCGACGCGGTGGCCGATCGGGCTGGCGCCGCGGATCGGCGTCAGGCGTCGCCGTCCCGAGAGGCGCGCGGCCACGGCCGGGAGGGCCTCGATCGCCTCCGCGAAGCGAGCCTCGGCCGGCCGGCGACCATCGCCGGGCAGCGCCATGCCCACGTTGAGGCGGCCGCCGGCCAGCGGGGCCAGACCGACGTAGTGCCGCGACCCGACGTGCATCTCGCCGTGGTCGGCCAGCTCCGGGTCCGACTCGTAGTGGGCGACCAGGCCGAGGCGGCGCGGCGCCCGGACCGGACGCTCGACACCGAGCCGATGCGCCACGCGCGAGCGCGCGCCGTCGGCGCCGATGAGCCAGCGCGCCCGGATCTCCCGCATCGCCCCGTTGCGGCTGACGGTGGCGTGCCAGGCACCCGCGACTCGCTCCACCTGGTCCAGCCGTGTCCGGTCCACCACCCGTGCGCCTGCCTCGGCCGCGTGCGTCGCCAGCAGGGCGTCGAACCGGGTCCGATCGAGCCCCCAGGCCGGGCGCTGGCCGCGGTGGTCGGCGTAGTGGATCTCGACCGCGTCGTCGCCGCGGATGACCCGCATGCCGCGCACCGGCATGGCATCGGCGCGCCAGGCGTCGCCTGCCAGGCCGAGCCGGTCGAGCTCCTCCGCGATCCGCGGGCTCGCGTACTCGGCGCAGGCCTTCGGCCGCGGATGGCGGGCCGACTCCACGAGCGTCACCGATCGACCGGCGGCCGCCAGCGTCGCGGCCAGCGCCGATCCCGCCGGTCCCGCGCCGATGACGAGCACGTCACACGCCTCGGGGCTCACCGGTACGTCGTCGTGACCCGTGGCCACCAGGCCGCGGTGCGGGCGACCGGCCGCAGCCCGGCATCGGCCGCGAGGTCGTCGAGCTCACCGACCGTGTACGCCCGGCGCGCCGACAGCAGGCCGTCGTGCCGGGTGGAGCGGGCGCGTGCCAGCGCCAGGATCGGCACGGCGGTCGCCGCGAAGGCGATCCGAGAGCGGCGCAGGTCGTTGACGACGACGCCGTTTCGGGCCACTCGACGCATCTCCGCCAGCGCCCTCACCGCGTCGGCCGGGTCGAGGTGGTGCAGCAGCAGCGAGGAATGGGCGACGCCCACGGCGCCATCGGCAAGCGGGAGTGCGCGCACATCGGCCTCGAGCAGGGTCACGTCATCCATACCCGCCACGTTGCGCCGGGCGACGGCCAGGACGTCCGGGTTGACGTCCGCGAGCACGATCGGGGCCTGTGCCCGGCGGCGCAGCCGGTACGCGAAGTCGGCCGATCCGGTCCCGACGTCGAGGACCGACGACCCCGGATCGAGCAGCCGGACCACGGCCGAAACGCTGGAGGTGACGCCCCCGGGGAGGCGGTTCAGCATCGCCATCTCGCCCAGGTTTCGCCGCAGCTCGTCGGGGTCGAGCTCGTGGGCGTCGAGGAGCTCGCGATCGAGGGAGCGGACAAGCTGGCGCACGGACCCATGGTACGTCGCCCTCTGACGGCAGCCGTGGCGCGGCAGGCGTTTACCCGGAAGTTCACGCCGCGGGGTGTGAAAGAGAGTATCGTGCTCGCCGCCATCAGCCTGACCGACGTGGTCGACTCCAGGAGGCTGACGGAGCGAAGCGAAGGGCATATTGCGGATCTGGTCGCGCGCGGCGCGCACCGGGGGACGGGCTTCGCCGTCCTCCCGGCTCCTCATCGCCGGCGCCACCTCCGTCCTGGCCGTGGCCGCAGGCGCCGTGGTCTTCCCGGTCGACGCCGCGATCCTGACCTGGGATGGCGGCGGGGCCACCACCAACTGGTCCGAGGCGGCGAACTGGTCCACGGACGTCGTGCCCGGGCTCGCGGACGTGGCCCGCTTCGACGGCACGAGCGCCAAGGCGGCGGTCGTGAATGCCAACGTCACGGTCGGCGGGATCGAGATCGATGCCGGGTACGGCGGATCGGTCACCCAGGGCGTCGGGCGCGTCATCACGATCGGCGGGTCCGGGTGGCTCCAGCAGGGGGCAGCCTTCGCGGGGAGCGCGGCGGCGATCACGATCAACGGCCCGCTGGCGCTCTCCGGAGGGACCTTCACCAGCACCTCGGGCTCCCTCTCGGTCGCGGGCGCGATCGATACCGTGGGAGGAACGCTGCTCCACGCGAACGGAACCCTTCGCTTGACCGGTGCCGCCGCCACGATCGACGTCGCGGGGACGCTGTCGCTATGGAACCTCGTCCTGGCGCAGGGCAACGGCGTCGCCAAGACCATCGCCGCCGGCGACAGCCTGGTGGTGGACGGTCTGCTGACCCTCACCAACGGCACCCTGGAGGGTGGCACCCTGGCCGCCCGCGGCGACGTGAGCCAGGCCGCCGGCTTCGATGGCGGGCTCGGCACGCT
>DASVEQ010000039.1:0-10546 GCA_036380455.1 Candidatus Limnocylindria bacterium
GTGCATCCCAGCAGGAGCGTGTCCATGGCCGGATTCGCGGCACGCATCGGCTCGAGGTAGGCGTGCAGGACGGACTCCGCACGGCGGCCGTCGAGGATCCCGGCCTCGACCATCGGGACGAGCTCGGGGCAGGCCTGCTGCGCCACGTGGATGGCGGGATCGGCCTCCACGATGGCGTCTTGGTACGCACCCGACTCCACCGTCCCGGCGGTCGCGATCACGCCGACCTGGCGGCTCCGGGTCGAGGCGGCGGCGGTCACCGCGCCCGGCCTGACCACCCCGAGCACCGGCACCGACGCACGCGCCCGAACGTCCGGCAGCGCGCGGGCGGTGGCCGTGTTGCACGCGAGGACGAGCAGCTTCACATCCTGGGCGAGCAGCCATTCGACGGCCTCGAGCGTGAACCGTCGAACCTCGTCGGCGGGACGCGGGCCGTAGGGGGTGCGGGCATTGTCGCCGAGGTAGACGGTCGACTCGCGGGGCAGCCGCCGATGGAGCTCGGCCAGCACGGTGAGGCCACCGACCCCGGAGTCGAAGACCCCGATCGGGCGGTGGTCGCCGGTGAGGGCCATCCGGCCGGTCAGCGCCGAGCGAGGGCGGGTGAGCGCTCCCGCTGATGGGCGGCCAGCGACTCGGCGATCCGTCGCACGCCGGCGGCGATCGGCGAGTCCGGGCTCGAGCTCACGAAGGCGATGCCCTCGTTGTTCGACGAGAGGACGAGGCGGCCGTCGGAGACGACCTCGAAGTCGATCTTGTTGCCGAGGGCCTGTTCGACGTCGGACTTGTCGAATCCGCCGGACGCATCGGCGCGGTTGAGGACCGTCGCCAGCTTCGAGGGCGGGTAGCCGATGGCGGCGAAGGTCTCCGCGGACATCGCCAGGCTGCGGATCGCCATGCTGTCGTAGGTCAGCACCTGGAGGATCAGGTCGGCCGTGTCGAGGAAGACGAGCACGTCATCGGAGAGCGCGGCGCGGGTGTCGATGATCACGAACTCGTAGAGCTGGCGGAGGAGCGACAGCACCTTCTCCACGTCGCGGGTGGTGACCATCTCGGCCATCTCGACGCGCGGCGGCGCGAGGAGGATGTCGATCCCGGAGGGGTCGCGCCACATGACGTCGGTGAGGTCCTGCTCGCGGATCCGGTCGGTCGGCAGGTTGACGATGCTCGGCGCCACGGCCGGGACCCGAAGGAGCCCACGGAGGTCACTGAACTGGAGCGAGCCGTCGATGAGGCAGACGCGGTGCTCCTGCCCCAGCGCCACGGCGATGTTGTACGCCAGCGTGGTCCGGCCGACGCCGCCCTTCGGGGAGAAGAGGGTGACCACCAGCGAGCTCGAGCGGGCGGATTCGACGGCGCGCGTCTCCCCCACCTTGCGGATCATCGTGGTGAGGTCGAAGCCGGTGAACGGCATCTTCAGCACGGCGTCGATCCCGCGCTCCGTGTCCTCGCGGACCGGGTTCTGCGGCACGGTGAGCATGATGATCCCGACCTGCGGCTCGGCACGGCGGATCTGCTCGGCCACCTGCTGCCCGCTCACCCGGCCCTGGAGCAGTGCGTCGACGATGACCACGTCGGGCTTCACTTCGCTCACGCCCGCGACGGCTCGATCACCGGCGGTGACGACGTCGAGCATCTTGATCTGCGTCTGCGCGTTCAGCAGCGACCGGACGTGCGACGCAACCTGCGGAACGTCCTCAACCACCAGAAGCCGGATCTGTTCGCCTGCCATCCATCACCCCGCGCCAGGTTCGTCGGCCACGCGCCGCACCGCCATGATGCACCGCTCGCTTCGCTCGTCGAGCGGTTCCAGATCATGGGACCCGAATGCCGCTTCGACCTCCAGTCCCGCCTCGCCGGCGAGGGCAACGATCGCCGATGGAGATGGATACCAGAGCCGGAAGCTGGCCGGAAGCCGCGCTATCGTACCATCGGCCTCGACGAGGTCGGTGAGCGTCGCGTAGTCGACACGCAGCCCTTCCGGGGCCTCGTGACGGGTCAGCCGGCTGCGACGGATCACCCGTCGATCGTCCCAGGTGCGCTCCCAGTCGACGCTCAGCGGGAGGTCGTGCGGCGGCAGGCCACCTGGCCCGAGCAGGTCGACGACCAGGACCCCGTGCGGCGCGAGCACCGCCGCGGCGTGCGAGAGCGTTCGGGCCGCATCCTCCGGGCCGTCCAGATGGGACACGACGCCCGCGAGCACCACGAGCGCGAACCGGTCGCGCCGCGTGACGTCGCGAACGTCGCCGACGGCGACCTCCAGGCGGCCCTCTCCCCGTGCGGCTCGCAGCAGCTCGTCGGCCTCGATGCGCGCCTCCGCCCTGCTCACCAGCGATGGTGAGCCATCCACGCCGACGACCCGCGTCGCCCCGCCCTCCAGGAAGGATCGGAACAGCCGTCCTGACCCGCAGCCCAGGTCGAGCACGGCGCCGGCCTGTCGCCGCGTCCAGCGACGGTAGAAGGCGAGGTCCTCGGTGATCTCGTCGTGCTCGAGGTCGTAGATCGCGGCCAGCAGCTCCTCGCCCGACGGCTGGCCGGCCAGGATGTCGCTCAGTCCGATGGACCTCGCCCGCTCGCGTCGGTCCGGCGCCCGCCGCCCTGCGAGCGGAGCGCGTCCCACGCTCGCTCGACGAGCGCGGGGTCGTCGAGGAGCTCGATCGCCGTTCCGGCCAGGATCCGGATCGCCTTCGGCAGCATCGCATCGCCGTCGGCGCCACCGGCGCGCGCCGCGAACTCGCGCGAGTGTCCCGGCGTGCCGCGCGGCGCGATCGCCAGGTACGGGTGGATCGTGGGGACCTCGTGGCTGACGTTCGCCATGTCGGTGCTGCCGGCGTTCGGGTCGATCGGATCGTCGGCGAGGCCGGCCTCCACGAGCTGCCGGCGCCAGATCTCCAGGAGCGTCGGGTTGTTCAGCATCGTGCGGCAGCGGTTCAGCGGGTCCGTCTGCAGCTCGACCGTGCAGCCGGTCGCATCGGCGGCCGCCTTCGCCATGCTGCCGAACCGCTCGATCATCGCGTCGAGGTCCGCGTCGACCGGCGTGCGCAGGTACCAACGGCCGCGCGTGAGGTCGGGAACGATGTTCGGCGCCGCGCCGCCGTGGGTGATGATCCCGTGCACCCGCTCCCCCGGCTTCAGGTGCTGGCGCCACTGCGCGACCATCGTGTGGAGCAGGACGATTGCGTCGAGCGCGTTCTTGCCGAGCCACGGATCGCCGGAGGCATGGGCCAGGACCCCATGGAAGCTCACGCCCACCTCGGTGACCGCCAGCGCAAGCACCTCGGCGCTGTTCGAATCCGAGGGATGAATCTGCAGGCAGACGTCGACGTCCTCGAAGGTCCCCGCCTGGATGAGGTGAACCTTGCCGTTTCCGGCTTCTTCGGCGGGCGTGCCGATGAACCGGAGCTCGCCTCCGAAGTCTCGGCCGAGCGCCTTCGTGGCCGCCACCGCCGCTCCCGCGCTCGACGAGCACATCAGGTTGTGGCCGCAGCCATGGCCGACCTCGGGAAGCGCGTCGTACTCCCCGGCGAACGAGATGACCGGTCCCGGCCGATCGCCGCGCCAGCGGGCGACGAAGGCCGTCTCGAGCCCACCGACCGGCGCCGTGACCTCGAAGCCGTGTCGCGCGAGCAGCTCGGCAGTCCAGGCCGCGGCCTGCCGCTCCTGGAACGCGATCTCGGGCGTCGCGTGGACGCGGTGCGAGAGGTCGAGCGCCTCCGGCAGGACCGCCTCCACCACGTCGTCGAGGGCGGGACGGGATTCGGACATCGGTGTCTCCGCTACAGGTCGCGCCGGGCCGCGAACCACTCCGCGACGCCGGCGAGGATGATGATGAAGATGGCGATGGGCACGCTCAGCGCGCCGCCGAGCCGGAGCCCGGCCACGGCGGCGATCACCAGCCCGACGAGGACGCCCCGCCGAGCGGCGCGTCCCCACGCGCCACGATAGACGATGCGCCGCCGCGCGAGCACCTCGCCGAGGAAGGCGAACGGCGTGACGAGGAACCCCGCGACGATGGCCGCCAGGCCGACGACGATCACCACGTTCCGCGGCGCCCCCGGGCAGGGCTGCAGCTCGGTCTCCACCGGGCACGCGTTCGCCGCGAAGGCGACGAGGAGCAGGCCGGCCAGCACGGCAGACAGGATCAGCGCGACGACCACGACCCGGTGGCTTCCGCTCATCGAGCGGCGTCGGGGCAGATCTCGCGGAAGGGGCAATAGCCGCAGCGCATCGGCGACGGGGTCGGGGCGAACTGGCCGGCGCGGATGCCCTCCGCCGCCTGGCTGATCTGGTCGTGCGCCTTCGTGAGCTGCCGCTCGCTCGGCGCCACGCGCCCGACGATTCCCGACTCGAGGAAGTGCAGCGCCAGCTCGTCCGGCAGGGTCCCCCGCTGCGCTTCATGCGCCAGCGCGTAGATCGAGAGCTGGAGCGACTCCCGCGCGCGGCGGTTGGCGGTCGCCAGGTCCCGCACGTCGCTGGACTTGTAATCGGTGATCACGACCCGCCCGGCCTCGTCGCGGTCGACCCGGTCGTAGCGGCCGCGCAGTCGGTCGCGGCCGAAGCCGACCGTGAACTCATGCTCGACGGCGGTGGGCCGCGCCGGGTCGCGCTGCTGGTCCTCCCAGAAACGGGTCACCGCGGCGTGCGCGGCGGCCCGCCGCGCCTCCTCGTGCTCGCGGGTGAGGAAACCGACCGACTCCCAGGCCGAGTCGAGCGCCGCGTGGAGCTCCGCCTCGGCCATCGTCCTGCCTGCCAGCTGTCGTCGGTGATACGCCTGTGCCGCGGCGTGCAGCGCCTTGCCGTACACCATCTGGTGCGAGGCCGGCGTCGGGATGCGGACGACGTGGCCATACCGATAGCGCGCCGGGCACTCGAGATAGTCGTGAATCTGCCCGTAGCTGAGCATCAGCGGCCGATCCCCGAGCACCGGCCGCGGCACCCCCGGGGCGTGATCCCGCGGGGAGCCCTCGTGGCGGGCGAGCTGTTCGAGGATGGCGGGCTTCACGACGTCGGCGGGCGTGGCCGGTGGCAGGTCGAGCGCCTCGGTCACGAACTGGCTCACGTTCCGCGAGCGGCGGCCGCCGTAGTCCTGTGCCCAGGACATGACGAGCTCCTCCCTCGCCCTCGTCATCCCGACGTAGAACAGGCGCCGCTCCTCGGATGTGTGGTGGTCCGCGGTCGGTGCCGGGTCGCGGATGAGCTCCTCCGGCACCTCGAACGCGTCACGCCGATCGCGGCCCGGGAAGCGGTCGGGGACGAGCCCGACGAGATGGACGACCGGGAACTCGAGGCCCTTCGCCTTGTGGTAGGTCAGCACGTGGACCGCGTCTCCCTCGTCGGGCTCGGCGTCCGAGGTGGACGGGTCGTCGCCCGTCTCGATCAACGTGTCGAGCTGGGCGACGAGGAACGGGAGGCGGTCGTCACGGAGCAGGCTCCCCTGCCGGCGCACGATCTCGAAGAAACGCGCCACGTTGCCCAGCCGCTCCTCCCCGGTCTCGCGCGCCTCGTGGCCGAGCCGGATCAGCCAGCCCGACGACGAGATGAAGTGGTAGAGGAGTTCCCCACAGCTGCGCTCCGTGCTCATGGCCCGATGCGATTCCAGGCTGCCGAGCAGCCGCTGGACGACCTCGATGGCGCGGAGGCTGAACGGCGAGTCGTCGGGGTGCGCCACCGCCTCCGCCAGGGCGACGGCCAGGCTGCTCCGCCGCCGGCGCGCCCGTCCGAGCGCCAGGGTCACGTCGGACGGACTGAGTCCGAAGATCTCGCTGGTGGCGAGGTCGTAGAGGCTCACCGAGTCGTCTGGGTCGTTCAGCGCGCGCAGGAAGCTGATGAGAACGCGCACCTCGGGCTGCCGATAGAGCCCGGCCGTGCCGCTGAAGCGCCACGGGATCCGCGCCATGTTCAGGGCTCGCAGGTACGGGTCGGCATCGCGGTTGCCGCGGACCAGGATGGCGTGGTCGCCGGCACGGTGGCCGGCGCGGATGGAGGTGCCGATGCGCTGCGCGACCGCATCAGCCTCGTCCGACCCGGTCGTGTAGCCGATGAGCTCGATCGGCCCGGTCTCCGGTTCCGGCCGGGTGAACTTCGAGCGCGCCTTCAGGCGCTTGTCGAGCCCTTCCCGGGCCTCCAGGCGGTCCGGGTCGTTGTGGCGGATGAGCCGATGCGCCGCGTCGAGGATCCCCTGCCGGCTCCGGTAGTTGTCGACGAGCACGGCGCTCGCCGCCTTCGGGTACGCCTCGCGAAAGCCGAGGATGTTCCCCAGGGCGGCGCCGCGGAAGCGGTAGATGCTCTGGTCATCGTCCCCGACGACGGTCACGTTACCGTGCTCCTCGGCCAGCAGCTTCACGATCTCCCACTGCGCGTGGTTCGTGTCCTGGAACTCGTCGACCAGGATGTACCGATACCGGCCACGCTCCTCGTCGAGGACCGCCGGGTGGTCCCGCAGAAGTCGGAGCGCAAGGCTCACCTGGTCCCCGAAGTCGATCCGATCCGTGCTCCGCATCAGCTGCTCGTAGGCGGCGTAGGTGGCCGACAGCTCGAGCTGCGCGGCGGCGCGCTCGGCGAGCGCCTCGTCGTCGGGACTCGCCACGGCGGCCTCCGCCATGCGGTTGGCGGCGGCCCGGTGGGCATCGGGCGAGATGTCCTCGTCCCGCAGTCGGCTGATGAGGGTCACGAGGCTCGCCAGGAATCGGGTGGGATCCCCGAGCGGACGGTATCGGTCGAGCGGCAGATCGAACAGGTGCTCGCGGAGCAGGATGATCTGCTCGGCCCGGCTGAGCACCGTGGAGCGGTCCGACAGGCCGGCCTCCAGCGCGTGCTCGCGCAGGAGGCGATCGCCGAACGCGTGGAACGTGCTGATCTGGGCGTCGTTGTGCCCGTACGGCACGAGGCGATCGACCCGCTCGAGCATTTCGAACGCGGCGCGATCCGTGAAGGTGAGCGCCAGGATCTCCGACGGCTTGGCGCGCTTCTCCGCGATGAGCCACGCGATGCGCCGGGTGATCACCGTCGTCTTGCCCGTCCCCGCGCCGGCCACGATGAGGAGGGGTCCGTCGCCGTGCGTGACCGCCTTCCGCTGGCGCGCCGTCAGGTCCGCGAGGAGCGGCGGCTGGATTCGGAGGTGCGGACGGCGGGGTCGGACCGTCGGGACAAGCTCCTCGAAGAACGGGAGCTGGTCTGGCGACGGGACGACCGGTGGCATCTCCTCGATGGTAGCGGGTGACCCATTCACCCCGCCGTTATCGCCTGCTTACCGGACAGCTCTGGTGTCGCGACCCGGTCGGTGCGTCATCGATCGGCGGATCCTTCACGCGGCGACCGGCTCTGGAGCGAATCCACGCATGAATGAGCCGATGGTTCACGGCAGCGGCCGATCCGTCACCCTCCGGTGAACGATTCGCTCATCCATGGGCACAGACTGCCCCGGTAGCGCCTGCCATGTGAAGGATTCGCCGATCCATGAACGCTGCCTGACGAAGCGACACCGAACGCCGCGGCCGTCACCGCCGGCGCGGGTGCTCCCGAGAGCGTCGCTGCCCGTCGCCCAGGGCCGCCAGGATCGCCTCTGCGTGGCGGCGGCTGGTGTGGAGCTCATCGCGGACGCGAGCGACCGACAGTGACCCCGACATCCCGGCAATCCGCGCCTGGAGGGACGACCACACGTCCGCCGGGTAGTCGATCCCGGGGGCGATCTGCCGCAACATTCCGCCGGCCCGCAGCTGATCGATGACCGTCGGTGGAATCCCCAGCCGGCCGGCCAGGCCGTCGACTCGTGGTGGCTCGGCGCGCGCCGAGCGGAGGCCCTCGATCAGCCGGTCCACCCGTTCCGCCATCTCGGGGTCGAGGCCCGGGCGGGACTCCGGCAGGCCGACGCGCCGGCCGTTCCGGGTGAGCCGCCCGTCATCGGCCATCTCCTCGATCACGCGCCGGAGATCGGCGTCGTCCAGGGTGAGCGGCGTGGCACCGCGATGACGCGGGGGAGGCTTCCGCCCGGACGCCGCCCGCACCCGACCCACCAGCGAATCCATGCGGAGATCCACCGACAGGGGCTGCTCGCGGTGGAACCGGCGAAGGGCCGCCAGGACGAGGCGCTCGGCGACCCGGCGCTGCTCCGGGTCGATCGCCCCGATCGGCCCCGGCTGGCTCACCGCGGCTTCGTCCCCTCGACGGCGATGCGGATCGCCTCCGCCTCCTCGTCGGACAGGTTGTGCGGCGAGCCTCCATCGGCGACCGGCTTCGCGAAGACCCGTGTGTTGGACCGACCGTGGAGGCTGGAGATGACGACGCCGTCGCGCCGGTCGTCGAGCAGGGCGATCGCGAAGCTCTGGTCCGACCCGGTGTCCTCGAAGGGGTTGAACCGCACCATCCCGATGTGCTGCAGGCTGCGCTGGGTGCGCCCGTCGATCAGCCCGTGCATCGCCTCCATCTCGGCCATCCGCTCAGAGGCGCGCTCCACCGCCGATGCGTTCCCCGCCAGCAGGTCGTGGAGGGATCGGCCCGGATGGTCGGTGTCTCGCACGATCTCCCGATACGCCCGGGTCGCCCGACCGATCCGCGCGCCCTGGACGAGCACGGCGAGCAGGAGGACGAGGAGCAGGAGAGCGAGCGCCCCGAAGGCGATCGCCAGGTTGTCGGACAGGAGGCGGTTCAGATCGGCCATCGGATCGGCGGTATCATAGCCGTCCCGCGGTGGGCCACCCGGCCGCTGCGTCTTCTCCAGCACGAGCAGTCACGAGGTACCGATGGCCCGTCGAGCCGGCAAGGCCGCCAGCCGCAAGGCCCGCCAGCGCTACGTCCCCAAGACGCCGCGACCGGCGCCGGACCCGGCGCCCGAGGCGGTCGCGATGCCCCCGGTCGGCACGCCGGACGCGCGGCAGGCCACGTCCCTCGATCCGCCTCGTCGCACGACACCGGCGAGCTACGGGGTCGGTGGAGGCTCCGTCCTCTCGACCCGCGAGCGCGCGGAATACCACTACGTCGAGCGGGACCTGCGCAACATCGGCATCCTCAGCGCGCTGATGGTCGCCATGCTCATCGCCGCCTGGTTCGTCTTCAACGCGATCGGCCTGGTCGGGTAGCTGGCCCCTTCGCAACGCCGCCCGACCCGCCCCACGAGTCAACGGATGCCGGAGCCCCATCTCTGGCGCGATTCACCCGCTCGTGCGGGTCATCGGTCGCCGCAGCGGGCCGATCCGGCCATCTCGAGCATCCGTTGACCCGTACCCCGGGCGACGGGGCAATCGCGACGGCGGAACGCGTCATGGAGGATCAGCCGCGCGGCAGCGACTCCCAGACCGCGAGCTCGTTGCCCTCGGTATCGCGGAAGAGGCCGTACCACCCCTGCCCTGGCACCTCGCTCTTCGGCTCGACGATCGATCCACCGAGCTCGGCCGCCCGCTGGAGCGCCGCGTCGACCGAATCGACGTGGACGTAGGTTCGGAGCTTCTCCGGCGCGCTCTCGCCGCGCTTGCCGATCGCGCCGCCCATGCCC
The DNA here is from genome assembly GCA_036380455.1 of Candidatus Limnocylindria bacterium. Lineage (GTDB taxonomy): Bacteria > Chloroflexota > Limnocylindria > QHBO01 > QHBO01 > JACDBZ01. The sequence goes on from DASVEQ010000039.1 coordinate 9,485, forward strand.
TCCTGCCCGACCGGCGTCGTGAACAGGTGATAGCCCTCGAAGCCGGGAATCGGATCGGCGAAATTCCATCCGAACAGGCCTGAGTAGAACGTTCGGGCTCGGTCCGGGTCGTCGGCCGGAATCTCGAAGTGGGTGAAGTCGCCTTGCTTCATATCGATGATCTCCTCGCGGGCTGATCGGGTCCAACGAGAGTACGACGTCCGAGGCACTGTCGGTTCGACACCATGGCTTTTCGGCTTCGTCGTGAAGGTCGAGAAGAGCCGATGAGTCATCGGTGGCTGTTCGGTCATGACTCCGCGCGGATGCCTCCGCAGCGGTGCGATGCGGCCGGAGTCGGGCCCGCCGGCAAGGAGTGATTCGACCGACGGAACCGTCAGAAACGGCGCGATCCGGAGGGAGAGGCGTACATCGGCGGCTTCTCGGTGGTCGACGTGCCCTCACGCGATGTGGCGCTGCCGTGGGCTGCCAAGATCGCCGTCGCCTGCCGGTGGTGCTCAGGAGGTCCGCGAGTTCGTGCCCGACCCGAACGATTGACCTGAGGTCGACCCGCCGCTAGTCGCGCGTTCGGCGGCTCTCCAACCGCAGCCGCCGCAGGCGCTGGAGCCGCTCCCCGATCTTCTGCTCGAGTCCCTCTTCCCCCGGCTCGTAGAAGACGCGACCGGCGAGGTCGTCGGGCAGGTACTGCTGGTCCACGTCGGCATCGGCGTAGTCGTGCGGGTAGAGGTAGCCCTTGCCGTAGCCCTGCTCCCGGCTCAGCCGCCGATGCGCCGATGGGCGGAGATGGAGCGGCACCGGCAGCCGGCCGTGCTCCTCGACCTCCGCCAGCGCGGCGAAGTAGGCGGCCCCCGCGCGGTTCGACTTCGGCGCCGCGGCGACGTAGGCGGCGGCCTGCGCCAGGGCGTATTGCGCCTCGGGGAGGCCGATCATCTCGGTCGCGTGCATCGCCGCAACGGCCAGGGAGAGCGCGCGCGGATCGGCGTTGCCGACGTCCTCGGACGCGGCGATCACGATGCGCCGGGCGACGAAGGTCGGGTCCTCCCCCGCCGAGATCATGCTCGCCAT